>JAJUIM010000434.1 GCA_029267645.1 Microbacterium sp. | reverse complement strand
GACGACCACAAGCGCGCCGTCTTCGAGCGCTTCCACCGCGGATCCGCCCGCGCGGGCGGCAGCGGGCTCGGCCTCAACATCGTCGAGGCGATCGCGGAGGCGCACGGCGGATCCGCGCGCGTCATCGACGCGACCGACGGGCCGGGCGCCGTGTTCATCGTCGCGCTGCCGCTGCCGGACGACGTCGCGGCCGCGGCCGTGTCATTCACCCCCGCGGACGCCCCGCAGGTGCCGCGGATCCCGCCGCGCCCTCCCCTGCCGGGGCCGGCCTCGCACACCTCGAAGGGAGATGCCCGTGGCATCGATTCTGATCGCTGACGACGAGCCGCGCATCGCGGGCTTCATCGAGAAGGGGCTGCGCGCTGCGGGCTTCGCGACGCGCATCGCGTCGGACGGCGCGGAGGCGCTCGCGCTCGCGCAGACCGACGAGTTCGATCTGCTCGTGCTCGACGTGAACATGCCGCACATGACGGGCTTCGAGGTGCTCGAGCAGCTGCGCGGCCAGGGGTCGCGCATGCCGATCATCATGCTCACGGCGCGCACCGACCTGGGCGACACGGTCGCGGGCCTCGAGGGCGGCGCCGACGACTACCTCGGCAAGCCGTTCCGCTTCGACGAGCTGCTCGCGCGGATCCGCCTGCGCATGCGCTCGAGCGACGAGGCCGCGCCCGTCGCCGAGCTGCGGCACCGCGACCTCGCGCTCGACGTGCGCTCGCGACGGGTGACGATCGACGGCGGGCGCAGCGTCGAGCTGTCGGCGCGCGAGTTCGCGCTCGCGGAGGAGCTCATCCGCCACGCGGGCATGGTGCTGAGCCGCGAGCAGCTGCTGAGCCGCGTGTGGGGCTACGACTTCGACCCGGGCTCGAACGTGGCCGACGTGTACATCGGGTACCTGCGTCAGAAGCTCGGCGCCGATCGCATCGAGACCGTGCGCGGCGCGGGCTATCGCCTCGTGTGATCAGCCCTCGCGGCGCGAGCGGAACAGGTACCGCAGCACGAGGAACACGACGAGCGCCACGACCGCGACGACGGCGACCTTGAACAGCCAGAACACGACGTGGAAGACGACGTTCACGAGCCACCACGCGATGACGACGGCGACGATGACGCCGAGGATCGTCCAGATCGTGCCTTTCTTCATGCCTCCAGCGTAGCCTCCCGCGGCGGGTCGACGACGCTCCACCCCTCCTTGGTCTGGCGCACGCGCAGCTGCGCGGGGATCTGCTCCTGCATCGCCGCGACGTGGCTGATGACGCCGATCGTGCGTCCGCCCTGCCGAAGGGCGTCGAGCGTGCGCATCGCGATGTCGAGGGTCTCCCCGTCGAGCGACCCGAATCCCTCGTCGATGAAGAGCGTGTCGAGGCGGATCCCTCCCGCGCGCCGCGTGACGACCTCGGCGAGGCCGAGGGCGAGCGCGAGCGAGGCGAGGAACGTCTCGCCGCCCGACAGCGAGTGCGGCGGGCGCGCCTGGCCCGTGTAGCGATCCATGATCTCGATGCCGAGCCCCGACGCGGCGCCGCGCCGTGCAAGCGCGTCGGTGTGCTGCAGGGCATAGCGCTCGTTCGACATCTCGGCGAGCCGTACGTTCGCGGCCTCGACGATCTCCTCGAGCTCTGCCGCCAGCACGAAGGTCTCGAGGTTCATGCGGCGCGTGTTGTGCGCACGGCCCGCGAGCGCGTCGGCGAGGCGCGCGACCGCCTCGGCCTCGCGCGCCGCCCCCGCGACCTCGTCGTGGGCGGATCGGGCCCGCGTCGCCGCGTCGGCGAGCGCCTCGGCCCG
>JAJUIM010000277.1 GCA_029267645.1 Microbacterium sp. | reverse complement strand
TGCTGGCGCCTTGCCGTCCTCGGACTGCCCGTCGTAGCGCCCCTCGCCCGTGACGACGAGGTCGGCGCCCGCGATGTCGGCGGCGATGCCCGTGAGCTCGGCGACCTCGGCCGAACCTGGCACGAGTGAGGCGCCCCACACGAGCAGCGCGAAGCCCGTGCCGCCCGCGGCGCCCGCGCCCGCCGTCTCGGCGAGGTCGGCGCGGCCGAGCACCTCGGCGAGGCGCGCGAGACCCGCGTCGGCGCGCTCGATCGTCTCGCCCTCGAGCCCCTTCTGCGGCCCGAACACGACGGCCGCGCCCTTGGGGCCGGAAAGCGGATTCGTGACGTCGCTCAGCACCGTAACGCCCCCCGCGGGCAGCGGCGCGAGGCGCGACAGATCGGCCGAGGCGAGCTCGTCGAGGCCCGCCGCGCCCAGCACGACGGACGCGCCGAAGTCGTTGAGGAACCGCGCGCCGAGCGCCGTGAGCAGTCCCATGCCGCCGTCGGTCGAGGCGCTCGAGCCGATGCCGAGCACGAGGCGCGAGACGCCCGCGTCGAGCGCGGCCTTGATGGCCTGCCCGAAGCCGAGCGTCGACGCGTCGAGCGGGCGCCGCTCGTCGCCGAGCAGCTCGATGCCCGACGTGTTCGCGAGCTCGACGACGCCGGTGCCGCCCGGCAGCTCGTCGGTCGCGGGCAGCCGCAGCCACGACGAGTTCACGGTCGCGCCTGCGGGCCCCGTCACGCGCACGGGCACGCGCTTCGCGTCCGGGATCGCCTTCTCGAACGCGTCGACCGTGCCCTCGCCGCCGTCGGCCATGGGCCGCAGCATGAAGGTGTCGGCGGGCGACGAGCGCACCCAGCCCTCCGCGATCGCGACGGCCGCGTCGGCGGCCGTGACGGATCCCTTGAAGCTGTCGGGGGCGATGACGATCGTGCGGGGGTCGGTCATGGGACCATCCTGCCGTATGCGCTCACGCTCTCGGCAACGGCACCTCGACGATCTCGGGGCGCGTCACGTCGCCCGAGAGCGCGTCGTCGAGCTCGTCGGGCGTCGCGGCCCTGCGGAAGCCCCATCCGTAGGCCGCCGCGAGCGAGGCGAGGTCGACCGACTGGGGCGTGAGCTGCACGCGCTCCATTGCCGAGGCATCCGCGACGCGCGCGACCTCGAGCCCCTGGAAGATCGTGCCGCCGCGGTCGTTGCCGACGACGACCTGCACGCGCGGGCGCTCCTCCCCGTCGGGCAGCAGGAGGGATCCGGCGTCGTGCAGGAACGTGAGGTCGCCGACGAGCACGCGCGTGACGCGGCCCGACGCGAGCGCGATGCCCGTCGCGGTCGCGATCGTGCCGTCGATGCCAGCGAGGCCGCGGTTCGCGTGCACGCGCACGGCCCGCGGCTCGAGCACGTCGTCGGCGACGCGCACGAGGCGGCTGGATCCGAACACGAGCCGGTCGTCCTCGCCCGTCGCTCGCCACACGGCCTCGACGAGGCGGGCGCGGTCGAGCCCGTCGGCGCGGGCGTCGGGCCGATCGCGCGACCAGTCCTGCCACGCGCCGAGCCAGTCGCGGTCGATCTCGCCGGGCGCGACGGCGATCGCGTCGGCCGCGCGCGTGGATCCGCTGAGGTCGAGCGGCTCGTCGGTCGCGCGGAGCGCCACGATCTCGACGTCGGCGCGCGACAGCAGGCGCGTGACCTCGCGGTGCAGTGTCGGGTGGCCCACGACGACGACGCGCTCGATGCGTCCGCCGAGCGCCTCGCGCCCGAGCGCCTCGCGGTAGCCGCGGATCGCGCGCCTGCCGAACCTCGAGCCGCTCACGATCTCGGCGAGCAGCGGCCAGCCGCCGCGCCGCGCGATGAGCTCGGCCTCGGCGCCCGCGTCGGCGCCCGCGACGACGACCGTGCGCGGGCCCTGCTCGAGCGTCGTCGGCTCGCCCGGATCGGCCGCGAACGCCCCGGCGGCCTCCGCCAGCGCGTCGTCGTCTTCCGCGCCCCCGAACCACTCGGGGATCTCGCCCGCGAGCGGCTCGCGGAAGGGCAGGTTCAGGTGGGCGACGCCCTGCACCGTCTCGCCCGCGGCGGCCGCGAACGCGCGCGCCGCGAGCGTGCGGAACGCCGCCCGCTCGCCCGGATCGCCCACGGGCACGGGCGCGTCGTCCGCGAAGCGCGCGGCGTCGCCGAACAGGCCGGGCTGGCGCGTCGTCTGGTTCGCGCCGACACCGCGCAGCTCGGGCGGGCGGTCGGCCGTGAGGAGGATGAGCGGGACGCCCGAGTGGTGCGCCTCGAGCGCCGCGGGCAGGAGGTTCGCGACGGCCGTGCCCGACGTGCAGATGACGGCCGCGGGCACGCGGCTCTCGCGCCCGATGCCGAGCGCCGTGAACCCCGCCTGCCGCTCGTCGATGCGCACGTGCAGCCGGATCCGCCCGCGCCGCTCCATCTCGGCGGCCGCGAGCGCGAGGGCCTGCGACCTGGATCCGGGGCTCACGACGACGTGGCGCACGCCGAGCGACGCGAGCGCGTCGAGGAGGGCGCAGGCGGCGTCGGTGGCGGGCGAGGCCGCGCTAGGAGCGCTCATCGCGCGGGTCGCCCGACTCGTCGGAGCCGTCGTCCTTCTTCGCGTCGGCGCCGTCGCCGGGCTCGCCCTCGTCGTCCGTGCGCTCGTTGCCCTTGCGCTCAGCGTCGTGCTTCTGCGCCGCCGGCCCGCTGAAGGCCTCCTCGGCGTCGAGCAGCGCGAGCTCCTCCTCGAGGCGGCGGATGCGCTCGTCGGCCGCCGACAGGAACTGCGGGTCGTCGTCGGGCGCCGCGGGGCGCTGCGGCGCTGCGGGCTGCGGCTGACCGGGCCGGGCGCGGCCGATCGTCCACCAGAGGATGCCGCCGATGACGGGCACGAGCGTGATGACCACCCACACGCGCTTCGACGCGCCGCGATGGCGCGTCTCGGGCTGCATCGCGCAGTCGACGACGCTCAGCACCCAGAACGCGATCGCGACCAGGAGCAGGGGGATCAGGAATCGTGCCACGATTCCAGTCTATTCGGGCGTGTGATCAGTCGGCTGACCGAGAGATCACTCGTCGGTCTCGATGCGCGCGAACGAGTGCGTGTCGGTGCCGACGGGCGATTCGACCGTGTCGCCCGGATCGT
>JAJUIM010000142.1 GCA_029267645.1 Microbacterium sp. | reverse complement strand
GTCGCCGGGCTGCTCGTCACCGGGCTGGTCGCCCGGGTTCTCGCCGCCGCCGTTGCCCTCGTCACCCGGCTCCTCCTCCGGCGGGGCCGTCGCGCCGACGACCTCGAAGGAGACCGAGACGGGAGCGCTCGACACGCCGTCGATCGACTGCGTCGCCGTCACCGTGTAGGCGCCCGGAACGAGCTGCTCCGGGAAGTCGACGCGCCACGTGCCGTCGGCGACGGTGGCGTCGCCCGCGTCACGCAGTGCCTGCAGCTGGGCCGAAGCGGCCTCGGGGCCCTCGATGTCGACCGAAACGGTCGCGCCGTTGATGGGCGACTCGCCCACGACGCCGGGCAGCTCGCCCTCGACGAACTGGCCGCCGTCAGTCGGCGTCACGATCGTCGGAGCGCCGGGAACGACCTGGAACGAGACCCAGCGAGCGTCCGACTCGGTGCCGGACAGCGACTGCGTCACGCCGACCGTGTACGCGCCGAAGCCGAGCTCCGTCGCGACCGACCACGTGCCGTCCTCGCCGACCGTCGCGGTGCCCTCGGCGTCGCCCTGGAGGGTGACGGTGGCGCCCGGATGACCGGTGCCCGTGATCTGCGTCACGGCCTCGGTCGTGGTCGACTCGTTCTCGGGGCTCGTGATGCCCGGGGCGTCGAGCTGGACGGCGGTCGTCTCGACGGTCGCGTTGACCTTCTCCGAGACGTTGAAGCCCTGCTTGGCCTGCAGCGCGATGTCGAAGCTGCCGACCTCGCCGGGGGCCTCGAACGAGAACACGCCGTTGTCGTCGGCCGTCACGGTCGCCTCGATGTCGCCCGTGATGGTGACCTCGGCGTTCGCGGGGGCCTCGCCCTGGAACGTGCCGCCGACCTCGGAGGACGCCTCGGTGACCGAGGGCTCCGCGATGTCGAGCGCGATCTGGTAGGGCGCGCCCGTCTGCTCGGTGATCGTGTCGAGCGCGTACTCGAGGTCGGTGAAGACGAGGATGTCGCCGGCCTGCGTGCCGCCGCTGACGACGCCGACGGCGGTTTCGCCGACGACGACGGATCCGCCCGAGTCACCGCTCAGCACGAGGGGCTCGTCGCCGATCTGCTCGGCAGCGTGGCCGTAGACGACGCGGTCGTCGACCATGTAGTAGCCGGTCTCGATGACCTGGCCGGCCTGGCGGCCGGTCGTGCGGCCGCTGCGCTCGATCGTGTCGCCGATCTGCGCCGTGCCGACCGAGCTGACCTTGGTCGTCGACGCGGCGAGGTCATCGCTCGACGCCGTCGTCCAATCAGTGATCTCGGGGCGGGGGACCAGCTCGGGGTTGATGTCGTCGATGATCGCGACGTCGGTCAGGCGGTCGTTCTCGGTGTCCTGCGACGTCGAGTTGCCCGGGCCGCCGAACTGGTTGAAGCCGAAGGTGCCGAGCGCGTCCCAGGCCACGAAGCCCGGGCCGCCGACGGCCTCCTCCTGCGAGGGCACCGAGCGCGAGACGTCGGTGATGGCGCCGTCGCTCGTGCAGTGGCCCGCTGTGACAACCGCCGGCTCGCCCTCGGGCGACCAGGCGGTGAAACCGGTGGAGCAGGTGTAGATGCTGCCCGCCAACTCGCCGACGTAGCCGGCGCCGCCGACCAGCTCGTTGGCCTCCTTCGGCACGAGTGGCTCAGCCTCGTCCTGGATGACGACGTTGCTGTACTGCGCCTGGAGCTTCTCGGCTCCGGTCGCCTCAGCGGAGAGCGCGGAGATGCCGCCCTCGCCCGAGTCGCCAGCGGCGCGCTTGATGATGACGTTCTGACCGTCGGTCACGACCGCGGTGACGCCCTCGGCGGCGAAAGCCTCCTTCACGAAGGCCTTGTCGTCGATGGACGCCGTGGGTGCGCCTTCCTCTGCGGCTGCCGGAGCGACGACCAGGCCGCCCGCAGCGAGTGCCGCAGCGGCGCCGAACGCGCTGAGCAGCGCGCCTCTCTTGCGTGTGGAGCTCAAGGAGTTCCCCCATGTTGTCAGTGGCGACGATGCCGCCGTTTCGAAGTGAGATTGCCCGCCCGAACGAGGCACTCAGCGCATCCCCAGCTCGGACATAGCGTCCCCACACTACAAAACTTCCCGATGAAATGGGAAGTCTGAGAGATAAGCTGGGTCACATCGCTCAGATCGCCCGATGACGGGAGGCCGACCATGATCCGCCGCACGAACGCCCTCGCACTGCTCGTCGCCGCGCCCGCGGTCCTCCTCGCGGGCTGCGCCTCCGGCGGCGCCGGCGGCGGCGAGACCCCGGCGCCCGACGACTACATCGGCGTCACGTTCTCGAGCACCGACAACGGCGAACCGCGCCTCGAGTTCGCCGACGACGGCACCTACAGCGGATCCGACGGCTGCAACGGCCTCCGCGGCGACTACACGGTCGACGGCGACACGATCGTGCTCGAGCCCGGCATCTCGACGCTGAAAGACTGCAAGGACGTCGACGACTGGCTGCGGAACGCCACATCGGTGCAGATCGACGGCGACACGCTCACGGCGTTCGCCGAGGACGGCTCCGAGATCGGCACGCTCTCGCGCGACTGAGCGCATACGAAACCGCAAGGCGGCTTGCGTCACCCCCGTGACGCAAGCCGCCTCTTCGTGCGGACCGTGAGCCCGCACGCGCGCTCGGACTTACTCCCCCCGGACGCCGAGCGACGCCTCTCTCACCCCATGAGACGGGCGGGCGGCCGTTTTATGACGCGAGTTGCGAAGAATTGTTGGCTTCGTTCCAAAACCCTAGGTCAGACAGGATATTTCCCGAGAGTTCTCCACAGCGCTTGGCAAGTCGGGGGCGAGAGGGGCAGAATCGTCCGAGGCCCAAATGATGAGGAGAAGCATGTCCGGTTCGCACGCGCGTGACGTCAGCGACGTCGCAGACGCGTCGGACGCCGACCTCGTCCTGCGCACGCGCTCGGGCGACACCGATGCGTTCGGCGAGCTCTGGGCTCGCCACTACCGCTCGGGTGTCACCGCCGCGCGCAGCATCACGGGCAGCATCGACCCCGACGACCTCGTGCAGGAGGCGTACGCGAAGATCTTCCAGACCGTGCGCCGCGGCGGCGGTCCGACGAGCTCCTTCCGCGCCTACCTCTTCACGGCGATCCGCAACACGGCCGCGAGCTGGGGCCGCGACCGTCAGGACGTCGCGATCGACGAGATCGAGAACGTCGAGGATCCGGACAGCACCGACCAGGCCACCGAAGACGCCCTCGACCGCGGCATCACGCACACTGCCTTCCGCTCGCTGCCCACGCGCTGGCAGGAGGTGCTCTGGTACACCGAGATCGAGCAGCTGCGCCCGCGCGAGGCCGCTCCCCTGCTCGGCATGAAGCCGACCGCCGTCTCGCAGCTCGCAGCACGCGCCCGCGAGGGCCTGCGCGAGGCGTGGATCCAGGCGCACCTCGCCGCCGTCGAGGACGGCTCGGAGCACCAGTGGGCGATCGAGCACCTCGGCGCGCACACGCGCGGCAACCTCGGCTCGCGGGACCGCAAGAAGCTCGAGGCGCACCTCGCCGACTGCGCGCGCTGCGCGATCGTCGCCGACGAGGCCAAGGATGTCGGCAGCCGGCTCGCCATGATCCTCCTCCCCCTCGCCGTCGGCATCCCCGCGGCCGGCGCGTACCTCGCGTCGCTGCAGCGCGGCGACGAGGCCTTCGTCGCCCTCGCCGCGATGCCGCCGTCGGTCGTCGAGGGCGGCGCCGCAGTCGGCGGCGCGATCGTCGCGGGCGGATCCGCAGCCGGCGCCGGGTCGTCCAGCGCGGGCGGATCCGGCGGCGCGACCGCGACGGGCGCCGCATGGACGATCGGCGGCCTCGTCACGGCGGGCGTCGCAGCAGCCGCGGTGGCGATCGCCGTCGTCGCGGGATCCACCGCGACCAATCCCTCTGGCCCCTCGGCGGCAGGCGACGCGTTCGGCAGCGGCGCTCCCGGCCAAGCGTCGATCGAGGCGTCCGACGAACTCGATTCCGACGACCCCGGCGCGCAGGCACCCGACCGCGACGACGAGCATACTGACGGACTCGCGATCGCGGGCGCTCGCGTCATCGACGCCGACTCGCGCACGATCGCGCTCTCGATCGAGGGCGTCGCGGGACGCGGGATCAGCGTGCACGCAGCTGGGTCCCACCAGCCGTCCGGCGCGGGAGGCACGGGCGACCGCCGCGCGACCGCCGTCGTGCGCACGGTCGGCGGTCCGATGCTCGTGTCGTCGACGATCGGCGACGACGGATCCGCGACCGCCACCTTCTCGCTCACGCGCGCGCAGGTGCAGGCCGACGTCACGATCTCGGTCGTCTACGAAGGCTCCGCCGACGCGCCCGCCCGGGCGACGCTCTCGGCACTCGGCGTGCGCGACGCGCTGCGCGGCGGATCGGCCCCCGAGCCGTCGCCGCAGCCCGCGCCCTCGCCGAGCGAGACGCCCGAGCCGACCCGGACGCCCGAACCGACGGAGGACCCGGAGCCCGAGCCCACCGAGGAGCCGGAGCCCGAGCCGACGGAGGAGCCCGAGCCGGCCCCGACGCCCGAGCCGACCGAGACACCGGAGCCCAGCCCGGCTCCGACTCCCGCGCCCACGCCGCTCCCCACTCCCGACCCCACGCCGGCGCCGACCGACGACCCGGAGCCGAGCGAGACGCCCGAGCCGGCCCCGACGCAGGAGCCGACCCCGGCGCCGACCGACGACCCCGAGCCGTCGCAGACGCCGTCCCCCGAGCCCTCGAAGCCGGCCGAGCCGGATGAGACCCCGGCACCGTCGCCGGAGCCGACGGTCGCGCCCTCTCCCGCACCGACTCCTGAGCCCACGCCGGATCCGACGCCCGAGCCGACGACGGACCCGTCCCCCACTCCGACGGCAGAACCGTCGCCCGAGCCTTCTGCGTCTCCGACGCCCAGCCCGACCGCAACGCCGGATCCGACGCCCACCGAGACCCCCGCGGCGCCCGAGGCCCCCAGCGCTCCGAACGACGTCACGACCGAACTCGAGGGCGACGTGCTCACCGTGAACTGGTCGACGGTCGACGATGCAGACGGCTATCGGGTGTTCCTCGGCACCTCGGACGATGCGACAGCCGCGTGGCCGGTTGAAGAGGCGGAAGCCGAGACGTCGTCCATCACGCTCTCCGAGCCGCTCGCGCCGGACACCTACTACGTGTTCGTCGCCGCGGTGAAGGACGAGGCCGAGAGCGACCGCACTGGCGCCCCTGAGCCCGTCGTCATTCCCAACCCTGCACCCGCCATCGACGTCGCGGGATCGCGCTGGTCGGGCATCGAATTCGGCCCAGAGCTCGTAATCGCGGCAACCGGCCCCGCCGGCGCGACGGGCGTCGTCTCGATCGAACCGCTGACTGATCCGCTCTTTGGGGGCACCGTGTCGAAGCCCGTCACGTTCGACGAGACCGGACGTGCGATCGTCGACTTCACGCAGGATGTCCGCGATCGCATCTTCATCGGCACCGAACGCGTCACGCTCGCGCTGGACCCCGATCTCGGCACGATCGTCGCTTCGGTCTCGCTGAGCGACATCGACGACGCCTAGCCCGCGCAGCCGAGGCGGGCTGAGATCGACGCGAGCGCGTCGAGCTCG
>JAJUIM010000191.1 GCA_029267645.1 Microbacterium sp. | reverse complement strand
TCAGAGCTCGGAGCCGTCGTCGTCGCGGTCGTAGATGCCCTGGTTGCCGCCGCGCTTCGACGAGGCGGCGATCACGACCCCGATGCCCACGAGCACGCCGATCACCACGCCCAGCCAGGGGTTGCCGAGGATCGCGCCGACGAGCACCGCGAGCGCGAAGAGACCGACCGTGAGGAGGATCGTGCGCGCGCGGCGAGACATGCCCCCCATTGTGTCGCGGATCGGCGCTCACCGGGCCCTGTGATCCTCGGCGTGCAGGCGCGGCGCCCGCCGCGGCTCGCGGGGGCCGGCCGCGAGCAGCAGGCGGATCACCCGCTGCCGATGCCCGCGCCACGGCTCGAGCAGCTCGAGCATGCCCGCGTCGTCGGTGCGGCTGCCCGTGAGTGCGTACCCCACCTGGTGCGCGAGGTGGAAGTCGCCGACGCTCACGGCGTCGGGGTCGCCGAGCGCGCGGATGCGGGTCTCGGCCGCGGTCCACGGGCCGACCCCGGGCAGCGACACGAGGGGATCGGGGTCGGTCGCAGCTCGCGCCGCGCGCTCGACGGCATCGGCCCGCGCGGCGGCTTGAACGAGCGTTCGCGACTGCGGCGGCTCGAGGCCCGCGCGGTGCAGCGTCCACGACGGCATGCGCCGCCACGAGGACGGCTCGGGCGGGGCGAACAGCGGGCGAGGCGTCGGGCCCGGCGCCCGCTCGCCGTGCCACGACACGAGCCGGCGCCACGCGCCGAAGGCCTGCCGCACCGTGACCTTCTGCTCGATCACGGCCTGCGCGAACGCCTCGAAGACGGCGTCGGTGCGCGCGAGCCGCAGCCCGGGTAGGCGCCTGTGCGCGTCGGCGATGAGCGGGTGCCGGCCCGCGTCGAAGCCCGCAGCGTCGTCGAGCGCGCCGCAGAGCGCCGGCACCTGGGCGAGCGCCCGCGACGCCCCGGATCCCCACGCCGCCGCGCGCACGGATCCGTCGCCCTGCTGCGCGAGCGCGAGCGTCGCGACGCCCGCGCCCGTGCGCACGGCGCGCCAGATGACGCCGCGCACAGCCTGCTGGGTCGGATCGCCCGGCCCGCGCTGCAGGCCGCCCACGGTCGCGCGCAGGTCGAGCGGCTGGCGCGGCCGGTAGGTCGTCTGCAGCGGGCGATCGGTCATGGGTTCACGGTAGGGCGAACCTCTGACGAACGACGGTGCGCCCCACGGCTCGTCGGGAGACTGGCGGTGTCCGGAACGTGTGCCCGAATCCCACCGAGCCGGCGGGGCGACGCGGTCAGAACCGGTCGGGCGAGGGGGCGCCGGCGCCGTAGCGGATCGTGACGTCGGCGTGGCGGTCGAAGCGGTAGCCGATGCCGCGCACGGTGCGCACGATGTCCTCGTAGCGGCCGAGCTTGGCGCGCAGGCGGCGCACGTGCACGTCGATCGTGCGCTCGCCGGGCGCGCCCTCCTCGCCCGCCTGCCACAGCGAGTCGACGAGCTCTGTGCGCTCGATCGTGCGGCCTTCGCGCAGCACGAGGTACTGCAGCAGCTCGAACTCCTTGTAGGTGAGCGAGGCGTTCTCGCCGTCGATTGTGACGCGCTTGCGCGAGATGTCGACCGTGACGCCCGTGTCGGCCGACGGCGCGGGAACCGACGACTTGACGCGCGCGACGGCGCCCGGCTCCTTGAGCGCGAGGCGCACGACGTCGATGTCGCGCCCGCCGGAGGCCTGCGGCGCGAGGGCGACGGCCGCGTAGGTCTCGGCGCTGGGCGAGAGCTCTGCCACCGTGCGGCGCAGGGCGTCGACGAGCACGTTGAGGCTCACGCCGTCGGCCGCGGCCGAGGCCTCGTCGAGGCCGACGTAGAGGGCGAAGCCGCGCGGCTCGGTGCCCGGGCGCAGCGGGGTCGCGGAGGCCGTCGAGGAATCGTTCACGGGGCGTCCGTTCGCCGGGTGCGCGGCGCGCGCTGCCTGGTGCTCACGCAGTGAGGGTACCGCGTGCAGGTGGTTCGGGCGGTTCGCCGAGGCGGCGGGGCGGGAGGAGAGAGCGTTCATGGGAGGTGTCCTTGGCGTGCGGCGGATCGACCGTGGACGGGATCCGCGAAGCGGGTGTCGAATGTCGCGCGGAGCGCGGGGCACGCGCCTCGGGAACGAGATCGAGCGTGCGGGATGCACCGCGCGAGGCGCGGGATCCGGAGAGAGCGTGTGCGTGAGGGACGAGGTCAGGCACACATTCGACAGCACATGACAACGCGACCGGGCATCATCGCACCGGTGACTCCGTTCGCCTCCCGGGCGGACAGAAGCAGCGAGTTGTCAGTCATGAGGGCAATTGTTGCGGCTCATCTCAGAGAAAGTCAACGCGTGACCGCGTTCGTGACGCAACATTTCTTCGCGTGGCGGCGCGGGGCGGAATGCGTCGGGGCGGGTCGGCGTTGCATCCGGATGTGATGGATGACGAGCTGACCTTCCGCGACGCGAGCGAGCAGTCGCGATTCGAACTTCGAGACGGCGACGAGCTCGTGAGCGTGCTCGACTACCGGGTGAACGGCGACACGGTCGCCCTGACGCGCGCCTTCACGAACCCCGCCAAGCGCGGGCACGGCTACGCGGCCGTCGTGACCGAGCGCGCGGTCGACGCGATCGAGGCGCGCGGCGGCCAGAAGGTGCTGCCCGTGTGCTGGTACGTCGCCGACTGGTTCCAGTCGCACCCCGAGCGCGCCGAGCTCCTCGCGCAGCACTGACCCAGTGGCTGTGGCGTGGGCTACTCGGGGGTGCCGAATGCGTCGAGGGAGACCTCGGCGGCGGGGCCGACGGGGTTGATGACGAGGCCGGCCATGCCGTCCTCGCGGGCCGACTGCACGATCCGGTCGACCGTCGTGGGCTGCGCGACGGCCGACGGCTCCCACGCCCACAGCTCGGCGGGCGCCGTGAACACGGCGTGGAGCACGGCGCCGTCGGGGCGCGTCGCGCTCGCGATGTTGTAGCCCACCGTGTCGCCGTCGTCGTCGGTCACGGGGATCCCGCCGACGTACACGACCGACTCGCGCAGCTGCGCGATGAACGACGCCTGCTCGGCGGATCCGTCGACGATCGCCTCGGCGAGCCGCGCCGCGTCGGCCATGCTGTCGCCGAACGCGCGCTGGATCTCGTCGCCGTACGCGATAAAGGCGCCGGGCGTGCCTGCGTCGATCGCGATGCCGTCGTGGTGCTCGGCCGCCTGCGCGAGCGTCGCGGCCGCTGGCTGCGCGAGCGAGCGAGCCGTGCCCTCCGAGACGAACGCCTCGAGGCGCGGGTTGTCGGTGAACACGAGCAGGAGGTCCTTGCCGTCGTCGTCCGTGACGGACGTGACGATGAGGCGGTCGCCCTCCTTCATGGGGTTCTCGTCGTCGGCGAACTCCGAGTGGGTGATGTCGAGCAGCAGCTGCCCCGTCACGGCGCGGCGGAGGACGTCGCTGTGCGTCTGCGGATCCTTGCGCTCGGCCCACGCCTCGAGGGCCTCCTGGACGCGGGCGTTCTGCACGATGTTCTTGGGCTGCTCGTCGGCGCTCATGGCCCCCACGGTACGTTGCATGCGCTTGCGGCGCGAGCGGCGCGGCGCTCAGGAATCGGGGCGGAGCATCGCCTCGGCCGCGGCGCGGTGCTCGGGATCCTCCGTCGTGAGGGCGAACAGGGCGTAGGCGAGCGGGCTCGCATCCCAGATCCGCCTGGCCTGCGCCGCGAGGCCCGGCCAGGTGCGGCCGCCGGCCTCGGCGTACGCGTCGATCGTCGCGCGGAGGGCCTCGTCGCCTCCGGCGCCGACCTGGAACGCGAAGTCGCGGGCGGGGTCGTCGACGCCTGCGGTCGTCCAATCGAGGATCCCCGAGATGCGGACGTCGCTCGGCGTGCGCACGGCGGATCCGGCCGCGCGCGCCGCGTCGGCGCTCACGCCGTGGAGGACCGCGAGGAGTCGCCCGAGCTGGCGCGCATAGTCGGTCGACGCGGGATCCATGTGCCATTCGGGCTCGGGGCCGTCGAGCGTGAGGCCGGGGCGGCCGGGAAGGGCGGGATAGGCGATGAGGTCGTCGGCCCGCACCCGCCAGTCGGGCACCGCGACGCCGACGCCGGCGAGCGCGGGGCGCACGACGTCGAGCGTGCGCGCCTCCTCGTCGGCGCGCTCGAGCACATCGGGGCGGCGGGGGATCCGCAGCACCCACGTGACGCCGTCTGTGTCCGCCGCCATCGCGACGCGGAAGTCGAGGCCGGCCTCGGTGATCGTCACGGATGACTCGTCGAGGAGGAGGCCGTGGCGGGCGGCGAGGGCGATCG
>JAJUIM010000311.1 GCA_029267645.1 Microbacterium sp. | reverse complement strand
GAGCTCGCCGTCCTGCATCATGATCGCGCCGAACGGGGTCTGCGCGAACGCCTCGCGGGCGACGGGGCCCGCGATCGGGTGGGCGAACGCGTCGCCGACCGACGAGTCGCGCGTGACGGGCACGACGAGCGCGTCGCCCTCAAGCGCGACGGTCGCGGATCCGCGCAGGTCGCGGCTCGAGGCGCCGACGTCGACGCGGTAGTCGCCGCCCTCGACGATCCACTGCTCCGTGCGCACTTCCCAGTAGGCGAGGTCGCGGCGGCGGATCTCGAGCGACACCTCGACCGTCTCGCCGGGCTGCACCTCGACGCTGCGGAAGGCCTTGAGCTCCCGCGGCGCGCGCTCGACGGACGAACCGGGCAGCGACACGTAGGCCTGCACGACCTCGCGACCCGCGACGGATCCCGTGTTCGTCACGGCGACCGCGACGTCGATGCCGCCCGCGGCGTTCGCGCGCGCGACGGGCTCGCCGTACGAGAACGTCGTGTACGACAGGCCGTGGCCGAACGGGAACGCGACCTGCATGTCGCGGGCGTCGTACCAGCGGTAGCCGACGAAGAGTCCTTCGCCGTAGCGCACGTGCTGGCTCTCGCCGGGGAACGCGGTGTACGCGGGGGTGTCCTCGAGGCGCAGCGGGAACGTCTCGGCGAGCCGGCCCGACGGGTTGACGGCGCCGAACAGCACGTCGGCCGTGCCGGATCCGCCCGCCTGGCCGAGCAGCCAAGTCTCGAGGATCGCGGGCACGCGGTCCGCGAACGGCAGCGCGACGACGCCGCCGTTCGAGAGGGAGACGACGACGTTCGGGTTCGCCTCGACGACCGCGTCGAGGAGGGCGAGCTGCTCGGCCGGCAGGCCGATGTGCTCGCGGTCGAAGCCCTCCGACTCCTCCTCGTCGGGCAGGCCGAGGAAGACGACCGCGACGTCGGCCGCGCGAGCGGCCTCGACGGCCTCGGCGCGCAGGCGCTCGAGCACCTCGGGCGCCGGCCGGGGCGACTTCACGGCCGACATGCCGATGCCCTCGGGCGCCTCGGGCAGCACGTAGCCGGGCGCGTACGACACCTCGCCCGCGACCTCGCGGATCGCGTCGAGCGCGACGTCGACGCGCGTCGGGTTGATGTGGCTGGATCCGCCGCCCTGGTAGCGCGGCTTCTCGGCGAACTCGCCGATCACGGCGATGCGCTGCGTCGGCGCGAGCGGCAGCAGGCCGCCCTCGTTCTTCAGCAGCACGATCGACCGGCCGGCGGCCTCGCGCGCGATCGCGTGGTGCGCGTCGACGTCGAGCGGGCCCTCCACGGCGGCGCGCTCGTTCGCGCGGCGGATCAGCTGCAGCACGCGCTGGGCGCTGCGGTCGAGGTCGGCCTCGTCGAGCTCGCCGCGCTCGACGGCCTCGACGAGCTGCCGGTCGGTGATGCCGCCCGAGGCCGGCATCTCGAGGTCCATGCCCGCGCGGATGCCGTCCGTGCGCACGTTCGAGGCGCCCCAGTCGCTCACGACCGCGCCCTCGAAGCCCCACTCGTCGCGCAGCACCTGCGTGAGGAGGAACGGATCCTCCGACGCGTAGACGCCGTTGACCCGGTTGTACGAGCACATGACGGTCCACGGCTGCGCGTCCTCGACGACGCCCTGGAAGGCGCGCAGGTAGATCTCGCGCAGCGGCCGCGGGTCGACGTCGCTCGAGACCCGCATGCGGTCGGTCTCCTGGTTGTTCGCGGCGAAGTGCTTCAGCGAGGTGCCGACGCCCTGCGACTGGATGCCGCGCACGACGCCGGATCCCATGTCGGAAGCGAGGATCGGATCCTCCGAGAAGTACTCGAAGTTGCGGCCGCACAGCACCGAGCGCTTGATGTTCACGCCCGGGCCGAGGACGACCGCGACGTCCTCGATCGCGGCCTCGCGGCCGATCGCCTCGCCGACGCGGCGCGCGAGCTCGGGATCCCACGACGCGCCGAGCCCGACAGCGGGCGGGAAGCAGGTGGCGGGGACGCTCGCGTTGAGGCCGAGGTGATCGCTCGCGCCCGCCTGCTTGCGCAGGCCGTGCGGGCCGTCGGTGACCATGATGCTCGGCACGCCGAGCCGCTCGATCGCCTTGAGGCGCCAGAAGTCGAGGCCGCTCGTGAGCGCGGCCTTCTCCTCCAGCGTGAGGTCCGAGATGTCGGGGAACTCCGTGCCGGTCATGACTCTCCATCGTGTCGGGTGTGGACGATGATGAAAACCGTACGCTGGTTAACTTTGAAGAACAAGCGCGGATTCCCGCGCCGCGCTCATCCCTCGTCGTCCTCCCCCGCGCGCCGCGCCGCGCGCCTCGACCGGCGATCCTCGCCGACCGTGAGCGAGGCGTCGCCCGACGCCGTGTGCGCCGGATCCGCGGGCCCGGGCTCCTGAATGCGCCCCGGCTCGAGCGTGCGGGTGATGTCCTCCGCGCTCACGCCGCGGGCCCCCTCCCCCGCGACGACGGGCAGCTGGCCCGTCGCGGTGTCCCACCACTCGGTGAGCGCCGGATCTTCCGTGTCGATTCCGGCGCCGGCCCCCTCGTCGGGCGCGACCTGAGCCGCGTCGAAGACGAAATCGTCGCCGTGCTCCTCGATGCCGCGCCGCACGCCCTGCGCGATCGCGGCCTTCGCGAACGCGCGGCGCAGCATGAACGGATCGCTGCGCAGCTCGCGCGCCCAGGCCACGATCACGAGCAGCACGATCACGGCGAACGGCAGCG
>JAJUIM010000144.1 GCA_029267645.1 Microbacterium sp. | reverse complement strand
GACGGGCAGCAGCTCTGCGTACACCTCGGCGTCGTGCGGCACGGGGCTCGTGACGTCGGCGACCGGCACCATGTCGGCCGCGACGTCGATCGACTCGATGAGGCCGAGCGCCTCCATGCCGAGCAGCGCCGCGCCGAAGCCTGATCCCTCGGGCGTCTCGGGGAAGCCGATCGGGGCGTCGAACGCGCTCGCGAGCGTCTGGCGCCAGATCTGGTGCTTCATGACGCCGCCCGTCGCACGGATCTCGCGGATGTCGAGGTCGGCCTGCACCATCGACTGCTTCACGAGGGTCAGCTGCAGCGCGACGCCCTCGACGGCGGCGCGCACGAGGTGGGCGCGGCGGTGCGAGCGCGTGAGGCCGACGTAGGCGCCGCGCGCGACGCCGCCCCACCGCGGCGCGCGCTCGCCGAGCAGGTACGGCAGCATGAGCAGCCCGCCGGATCCGGCCGGCACCGTCATCGCCTCATCGAGCAGCTGCGCCGTCGAGAGGCCCGCCTCGCCCGAGGCGAGCTCGGAGCGCACCCAGTCGAGCACGACGCCGCCGTTGTTGATGGCGCCGCCGATGACCCAGCGGTCCTCTGTCAGCGCGTAGCAGAACACGCCGCCCATGGGATCGACGCTCGGGCGGTCGACCGTGACGCGCAGCGCGCCGCTCGTGCCGACCGAGCAGGCGGCGACGCCCGCGTGCACGGCGCCGACGCCGAGGTTCGCGAGCGGTCCGTCGCCCGCACCGGCCACGACGCGCGCGTCGCGGGTCAGCCCCGTCGCGCGCGCGGCCTCCTGGGTCAGCCCCTCGATGACGTGGGTCGTAGGAACGAGCTCGGGCAGCTGATCGGGGCGGATCCCCGCGAGCGAGAGCGCCTCGTCGTCCCACACGAGACGGTGGATGTCCATGAGCCCCGACGCCGACGCGAGCGAGTGGTCGATCACGAGCCGCCCCGTGAGGCGCCAGAGGATCCAGTCCTTGATGCCCGCCCACGTCGCGGCTCTGCCGAACAGCTCGGGCTCGTGGGCGCGGAACCAGATGAGCTTGACGAGCGGCGACATGGGATGCACGGGCGTGCCCGTGCGGCGGTGCAGCGCGAGGCCGGATCCGCTGTCGCGCAGCCGGCCCGCCTCCTCCGCGGCGCGGGTGTCGGCCCACGTCACGACGGGCGTGAGCGGCGTGCCGTCGCCCGCGAGCGCCATGATGCTGTGCATCGCGCTCGAGAAGCTGAGCCCCCGCACCCGCTCTGCGCCGACCTGCTCGACGACGTCTCGCACGCCGCGGTGCACGGCCTCGAGGATCCGCTCGGGGTCCTGCTCGGCGTGGCCGGGCACGGGCTCGTCGAGCGGGTAGCCGTGCGAGGCCTGCGCGGCGGAGGATCCGTCGACGCGGTACGCGACGACCTTCGTGGCCGTCGTGCCCATGTCGATGCCGATGACGACGTCGTCGTTCGCACTCATGTCGCCCGCTCCCCTCACTCGGCCGCGGCGTCGAACGCCACGACGACCTTGCCCGAGCGCGTCGAATCGCGCGCGAGCTCGAACGCCTCCCGCACGTGCTCGGCCGGGATCGCGTGCGTCGCGACGCGGGCGATCTCGGGCCGGGCGGCGAGCAGCGCGACGGCCTCGTCGATCTCGTCGTGGAAGCGGAAGGCGCCCCTGAGATCGACCTCCTTCGAGATGAGGGGCGCGAGGTTCACGCCGCGCGCCTCGTTCGGCACCATGCCGACCTGCACGATCGTGCCGCGCCTGCGCACCGCGACGGCGGCCGACGAGATCGCGACGGGCGCGCCCGAGCACTCGAGCACGACGTCGAACGCCTCGGCCGGCAGCTCCTCCTGGCCCACGCGCACGACGGCGTCGGCGCCGAGGTCCAGCGCGCGCTCGAGCGGCTCGGCGAGCACGTCGCTCACCGTGATGTGCTCGGCGCCGCGCGCCCGCGCCGCGACGACCGCGAGCAGGCCGATCGGGCCGGCGCCCGACACGAGCACGCGGGCGCCCGTGAGATCCCCCGCGCGGGACGCGCCGTGCAGGGCGACGCCGAGCGGCTCCGCGAGCACGGCGTCAGCGACGCTCAGCACCTCGGGCAGCACGCGGATCATGCCGCGGTCCACGACGAGCAGATCCGCCATCGCGCCCTGCGTGTGCGGCCACGTCGAGGCGCTGCCGAGGTACGATCCGCCGGGCCAGAGGTGCGGCTCCCCCGCCGTGCCGCGCACCTCGGTGCCGAAGCGCGCGGGGTGCACCGTGACGGGCGTGCCGGGCGCGAGCTCCCCTGTCGGATCCGCGTCGACCGTCCCCGACAGCTCGTGGCCGGGGATGAGCGGCTCGCGCACGACGTACTCGCCGTTCGCGCCCTCGAAGAAGTAGTGCAGGTCGGATCCGCAGATCCCGACGCGCGCGACGCGGATCCGCACCTCGCCGTCGCCCGGCTCGGGCGCGGGGGCCTCCCGCAGCTCGATCTGCTCCTTGCCGTCGATGAAGACCGCCCGCATGGTTTCCTCCGTGATGCTCATACGACGGCCGTCATTCCGCCGTCGACGACCAGATTGTGCCCCGAGACGAAGCTCGACGCGTCGGACGCGAGGAACAGCAGCGCGCCCGTGAGCTCGCGCACGTCGCCCCACCTGTGGGCGGGCGTGCGGTTCACGAGCCACTCGTTGAACTGCGGATCCTCGACGAGCGCCCGGTTCATGTCGGTCGCGAAGTAGCCGGGCGAGAGCGCGTTGACCTGCACGCCGTGGCGCGCGAGGTCGGCCGCCATGCCCTGCGTCAGCAGCGCCACGCCGCCCTTCGACGCCGAGTAGGGCGCGATCGTCTGGCGCGCGAGCTTCGACTGCACGGATCCGACGTTGATGACCTTGCCGCTGCCGCGCGCGACCATGCCGGGCGTCACCGCGCGCGAGACGTAGAACATGCTCGACAGGTTGCTCGCGATGACGGCGTCCCAGTCGGCCGCGTCGAACTCCTGGATCGGCGCGCGCCGCTGCAGCCCCGCGTTGTTGACGAGGATGTCGGGCACGCCGTGCTCGTCGATCGCGCGGCCGAGCGCGGCGGCGGTCGCCGCCGCGTCGGTCACGTCGAACTGCACGGATCCGGGGCGCGCGCCCGTGTCGCCCTCGATCTCGTCCGCTGCGGCGGCGAGCGCCGCCTCGTCGCGGCCGTGCAGGATCACGCGGGCGCCCGCTCCCGCGAGCGCGCCCGCGAGCACGCGGCCGAGGCCGCGCGAGGATCCCGTCACGAGGGCCAGGCGGCCCGAGACATCGAACAGCTCCGTCGACATGCGAAGGCTCCTTAGAAGATGAGGTAGATGACGAGCACGAGGGCGAAGCCGACGACCGACTCGATCGCCTGCTGCACCGTCCACGTCTTGAGCGTCGTCTTGACGTCCATGCCCATGAGGCGGCCGACGAGCCAGAAGCCCGAGTCGTTCACGTGGCCCGCGAAGACGGATCCTGCCGCCGTCGCGAGCGTAATCGCCGCGACGTCGATGGCGCCGAAGTCGCCCGCGACGACGGCGGGGGCCATGAGGCCCGCGGACGTCACGAGCGCGACCGTCGCGGATCCCTGCGCGAGGCGCAGGATCACGGCGATGACGTACGCCGCGACGATGACGGGCAGTCCGAGGTCCGCGAGCGTGTCGGAAAGCGCCTCGCCGATGCCGGAGGCGCGGAGCACGCCGCCGAACATGCCGCCCGCGCCCGTGATGAGGATGACGGAGGCCACGGGGCCGAGCGTGCCGTCGACGAGCTTCTCGAGCGCCGTGCCGTTCTCGCCGCGGAACTTGCCGAGCACGAGGAGGGCGATGAGCGCCGTGATGAGCAGCGCGACGGGCGACTCGCCGATGAGCGTGAGCGCCTGCACCCAGGTCGCGTCGGCGTCGACGGCGCCGATGGACCCGAGGGCGCTGAGACCCGTGTTCAGGAAGATGAGGAGGATCGGCACGAGGAGGATCGCGATGACGGTGCCGGCCGACGGCGGGTTCTCGGGCTGGTCGTCGTCCTTCGCGCCGAACAGCGCGGGCACGATCATCGGGATGCGCTTGTTGACGAACTTGCCCCACAGATAGCCCGAGAGGTACCAGGCGGGGAAGGCCACGACCAGGCCGAGGATCATCACGTAGCCGAGGTTCGCGCCGTAGAGCTCGGTCGCCGAGACGGGGCCGGGGTGCGGCGGCAGGAACACGTGCATGACCGAGAACGCCGCGGCGCCGCTGATGCCGAACAGCAGCAGGTTCTTGCCGCCGATGCGGCGTGCGACCGCGAAGATGATGGGCAGCATCACGACGAGGCCGGCGTCGAAGAAGATCGGGAAGCCGAGCAGCAGCGAGGTCACGCCGAGCGCGAAGGCCGCGCGCTTCTCGCCGAAGACGCGCACCATCATGTCGGCGACGGCCTTGGCGCCGCCCGACGACTCGATGAGGCGCCCGAGGATCGCGCCGAGCCCGATGAGGAGGGCGACGGATCCGAGTGTGTCGCCGAACCCGCCGACGAGCGTGTCGACGATCATGCCGGCCGGGATGCCCGTCGCGATCGCCGTCAGCAGCGAGACGACGATGAGCACGAGGAGCGCGTGCAGGCGCACCTTGATGACGAGGAACAGGATGAGGACGATCGCCGCGGCGGCGATCGCCAGCAGCGGCCCGGCCCCGAGTGTCTGAGTCCACTCTTCGGTCATGTGATTCTCCATTGAACGCGGATCGTGTCCGGCGGGACGTCGGCGCCCCGTCAAAAGTATTACTTATCGACACGATAAGGTATCACCATTCGATGGGGAGGCGAACCCGATGGCAGGCGGAATGCACAGCGACGTGACGCGTGAGATCGGGATGCGCATCGCGGCAGGCGACATCGCGCCCGGCGAGGTGTTCACGATCGCGCAGCTCGAGCAGACGTATTCGGCGTCACGGACCGTCGCGCGCGAGGCGGTGCGGGTCCTCGAGAGCCTCGGCATGGTGACGAGCCGGCGGCGCGTCGGCATCACGGTGCAGCCGCGCGAGGCGTGGGACGCCTTCGCGCCGCAGCTCATCGAGTGGAACCTGCGCGGCCCCTTCCGGCACCGGCAGCTCGAGGCGCTCATGGAGGTGCGCGTCGCGGTCGAGCCGGTCGCGGCGAGGCTCGCGGCGACGCGCGCGAGCTCGGCGCAGCGGGCCGAGCTGCGGCGCCTGGCCGCGCGCCTGCGATCCCTCGGCGACGAGGGCCGCGGCGCCTCGGACGAGTTCCTCGAGGCCGACATCGCCTTCCACGACCTGCTGCTGGCCGCGTCGGGCAACCTGCAGCTCGTCGCGCTCCGCGTGCCCGTGCGCGAGGTGCTCGCGGGCCGCTCGCGCCTCGGCCTCACGCCGTCGATCCCCGCCGCCGGCACGCTCGAGGAGCACGAGTCGGTCGCGGCCGCCATCAGCGCTGGCCGCGGCGCCGAGGCGGAGGCCCACTCCCGCGCCCACATGGAATCGGTCTGGGCCGAGATCCTGGCGGACAACTCCCTGGCGTAG
>JAJUIM010000257.1 GCA_029267645.1 Microbacterium sp. | reverse complement strand
GCGCTCGCAGCGCGCCTCTCACGGCGCGACCAGGGTGGGTCGCGCACGGCCGCGTCACGACCGGATGCTCTCGCACCCCGCGGGGGCGCCTCCTTTCGATGAAGAGAGACACAGCAATGAAGCGAACTGGCCTGCGGATGATGGGCGTCACGGGCGTCCTGGCCCTGGGGATCGGACTGGCGAGCTGCGCCAGCGGATCCGGTGAGGAAGGCGGCGGCGAGGCCGCAGCCGAGGACATCACGGTCGGCGTCGCCATGCCGACCGAGACCAGCGAGCGCTGGATCGCCGACGGCGAGGCCGTCGAGTCGCAGCTGGAGGAGGCCGGGTACACGGTCGACCTGCAGTTCGCGAACGACGACATCCCCCGTCAGCAGCAGCAGCTCGACCAGATGATCACGAACGGCGCCGACATCCTCATCGTCGCGTCGATCGACGGCACGGCGCTCGCGACGCAGCTCGAGAACGCGGCCGACAAGGGCATCCCCGTGATCGCCTACGACCGCCTCATCAACGGCACGGAGGACGTCGACTTCTACGTCACGTTCGACAACTACACGGTGGGCGTGCAGCAGGCGCAGTCGCTGCTGCGAGGCCTCGGATACCTCGACGAGAACAACGAGGACACGGGGCTCGAGGACGAGAAGGTCATCGAGCTGTTCGCCGGCTCGCCCGACGACAACAACACGGGCTTCTTCTACCAGGGTGCGATGGACACGCTCCAGCCGTTCCTCGACGACGGCCGCCTCACGGTGCCGTCGGGCCAGACCGACATGGATACGATCTCGACCCTGCGTTGGGACCCGGCCACGGCGCAGAAGCGCATGGAGGACCTGCTCACGAGCACCTACGACGGCGGCTCGAAGCCGCTCGACGGCGTGCTCTCGCCCTACGACGGCATCTCGCGCGGCGTGATCACGGCGCTCGAGAACGCCGGCTACGGCTCGACGATCGAGGACGGCCTGCCCATCGTTTCGGGCCAGGACGCCGAGATCGCGTCGGTCAAGATGATCGCCGACGGCGTGCAGTACGCGACGATCTTCAAGGACACCCGCAAGCTCGCCTCGCAGGCGGTCGAGGCGGCGAAGGCGTACGCCGAGGGCTCGGAGCCAGAGGCGAACGACACCGAGACGTACGACAACGGCGTGAAGGTCGTGCCGTCGTTCCTGCTCGAGTCGGACATCGTCGTGCAGGACAACATCACCGAGCTGCTCGTCGACTCCGACTACTGGACCGAGGACGAGATCTCCTCGGGCGTGGCCGAGTAAGCACCCCTCCCCGCATCGCGTGCCGGGTCGCCCCTCGGCGGCCCGGCACGCGAGCGCCCGCTTCCTCGCGATTTCAATGAACAGGAGCAGCGATGTCTGACGCGATCCTCGAGATGCGCAACATCACCAAGAACTTCCCCGGCGTGAAGGTCCTGAAGGACGTGACGCTCACGGTCGCCCGCGGCGAGATCCACGCGATCTGCGGCGAGAACGGCGCCGGCAAGTCGACCCTCATGAAGGTGCTGTCGGGTGTGTACCCGCACGGTTCGTTCGAGGGCGAGATCCTCTTCGACGGCGAGCCGCAGCGCTTCAGCGCCATCAAGGACTCCGAGCGCGCCGGCATCGTCATCATCCACCAGGAGCTGGCGCTCGTGCCCGCGCTGTCGGTGGCCGAGAACATCTTCCTCGGCAACGAGGCCACCAAGCGCGGCCTCATCGACTGGAACGAGGCCAACGCCCGCGCCATGGAGCTCATGGAGCGCGTCGGCCTCCACGAGAACCCCACGACGCCCGTCGGCCAGCTCGGCGTCGGCAAGCAGCAGCTCATCGAGATCGCGAAGGCGCTCACGAAGGACGTCAAGCTGCTGATCCTCGACGAGCCGACCGCCGCGCTCAACGACACCGACTCCGAGCACCTGCTGGGGCTGCTGCGCGACCTGCGCGATCAGGGCATCACGTGCATCATCATCAGCCACAAGCTCGGCGAGATCGTCGACATCGCCGACTCGACGACGATCATCCGCGACGGCGCGACGATCGAGACGATCGACATGCACGGGCCCGACGCGACGCAGGAGCGCATCATCCGCGGCATGGTCGGGCGCTCGCTCGACAGCCGCTTCCCGGATCGCACGCCCGACATCGGCGAGGAGATCTTCCGCGTCGAGCACTGGACGGTGTGGCACCCGACGCAGCTCGGCCGCGTCATCGTCGACGACGCGTCGATGTCGGTGCGCGCGGGCGAGATCGTCGGGATCGCGGGGCTCATGGGCGCGGGGCGCACCGAGTTCATGATGAGCGTCTTCGGGCGCAGCTATGGCCGCGACGCGACGGGCGAGGTCTACCTGCACGGCAAGAAGATCTCGACGCGCACGGTCAAGGAGGCGATCGCGAACAAGATCGCCTACGTCTCGGAGGATCGCAAGCAGTACGGCCTCAACCTCATCGCCGACATCAAGACGAACGTCTCGTCGTCGGCGCTGAACAAGCTCTCGACCGCGTCGATCTTCGTCAACAGCAACGAGGAGATCCGCATCGCGGAGCAGTTCCGCAAGGACCTCAACATCAAGTCGCCGACCGTGGCGCAGGTGGTCGGCAACCTCTCGGGCGGCAACCAGCAGAAGGTCGTGCTGTCGAAGTGGCTGTACACGGATCCCGAGGTGCTGATCCTCGACGAGCCGACGCGCGGCATCGACGTGGGCGCGAAGTACGAGATCTACGAGATCATCGGCGCGCTCGCCGCGGCGGGCAAGGCCGTCATCGTCATCTCGAGCGAGCTCCCCGAGCTGCTCGGGCTGTGCGACCGCATCTACGCGCTCGCCTACGGGCGCATCACCGGGCAGCTTCCGCGCGCAGAGGCGTCGCAGGAGAAGCTCATGTCCCTCATGACGATCGAAAGCTCATCCCAGAAGGAGGCCGCGGCATGAACAACGTGTTCACCGAGGTCAAGAACCTCTTCACGCAGAACCTGCGCACGTCCGGCATCTACATCGCCTTCGTCGCGATCATCCTGGTCTTCACGGTGACCACGAAGGGCACGCTGCTGAGCCCCGAGAACGTGACGAACATCGTGCTGCAGAACGCGCACATCCTTATCATGGCGCTCGGCATGATCCTCGTGATCGTGGGCGGGCATATCGACCTGTCGGTGGGATCCGTGCTCGCGTTCGCCTCCGCGGTGTCGGCCGTGCTCGTCATCCGCATGGGCATGCCGTGGTGGGTCGGCGTGCTCGCCGCGATCGTCACGGGCCTCATCGTCGGCATCTGGCAGGGCTTC
>JAJUIM010000158.1 GCA_029267645.1 Microbacterium sp. | reverse complement strand
GCGAGCACGGCGTCGACGGGAACCGGCTGGTCGGGCCCGTACTCGTCGACGAGCACGTCCTCGCCCATGCCGAGCTCGGACTGCACGCGCTCGGTGAGGCTCGTGAGGTGCAGCTTCTTCTCGTGGATCTGCATCTCGAGGCCGTGCACGCTCTCGGTGAGCCGCGCGAGGCGCTCGCGGATCGACGCGTCTCGGTCGCGCAGGTGCCGCAGCTCGCCCGACACGGCGCGGCGCGACGCCTCGGCCTCGGCGAGCGCCGAGCGGGCGGACGCGACGGAGCGATCCGCGGAGGCGAGCACGGCGGGCAGCCGGTCGGCCACGCGCTGCGCCGCATCGCGCTGACGGCGGCGGATCACGGCGCGGCGCGCGGCCTGCTCGGCCGCCTCCTGCTCGCGCACGCGCTGCCGCTCGAGCTGCGCGGCGTGGGCCTCCGCGGCGCGGACGCGCTCGCGCGTCGTCTCGACCTCGAGGCGCGCGGTCATCTCGCGCTCTCGGGCGCGATCGACGGCCTCGACGAGCCCATCGCGGGCGGAGGCGTCGACGATCGGGCGGGGCTGCTCCTGCGCGACGCGCAGCTCGTCGTCGGCCCGCCGCACGCGCTCCTCCGAGTCGGCGACGGCGCGCTGCGCGTTCTCGAGGTCGCCCGTGAGTCGGTCGTGCTCGGCGACGGCCGCCTCGTGGCGCACCGTGATGCGGTTGACGCGCTCGGCCTCCTGCGCGAGCTGGGCGTCGTGCTCGCGCAGCTGCTGCAGCGCCTGCTTCTGCGCCGCGCGCGCCGCCTGCACACGGTCGTTCTGCGTCGTGCGCTCCGCCGCGAGCCGCTCGAGCTCGGCGCGCAGCTCTTCGAGCCGCGCGAGAGCCGCGTCGCGCTCGGCCTGCAGCGCGAGGCGCGAGGGGCCGTCGCCGGATCCGGCCCGGATCGCCGTCGCCGTCACGACCTCGCCCGCGCGCGTGACGACCGTCTCGTCGCCCGCGAGGGCGATCCCCTGCGCGGCGACGAGGTCGTCGGCGACGAACACGGCGCGCAGCACGCGCAGGATCCCGTCGGGCGCCCGCACGACGTCGGTCGCGCGCACGAGGCCGTCTGCGGGCGGCGCGGACTCGTCGCCCGGCAGCGCGTCCGCGATCGCGACGTGCAGCGTGCCGGCATCGCCCACCTCGCCCGCGAGGCGGAACGCCGCGGCGCGGTCGTCCGCGAGCACGCCCTCCGCGAGCGGGCCGAGCACGGCCTCGATCGCGCGCTCGAAGCCGGCCTCGACGTGCACCGCCTCGCTCACGATGCCGCGCACGCCCTCGCCGCCGCGAGCGACGACCTCGCCCGCGACGTTCGTGATGTCGAGCGCAGAGCTCAGCGCCGCCGTCTTCGCGGTCAGCGCGTCGGCCTCGCGCTCGGCTTCGCGGTGGCGTTCACGCGTCGCCTCGAGCGCGCGCTCGGCCGCCGACACCTCGGCCTGCGCGGCCTCGTATGCCTGCTGCAGCGCCGCGGCGTCCTCCTGCTCGGCCGATGCCGACGCCTCGAGCGCGTCGAACGCCTCCTGCGCCTCGCGGCGGCGCGCGGCTGCCGCGTCGAGCGCCTCCTGCTGGCGCACGACGCCCGCGCGCACGGCATCGAGGGTCTGCCGGGCCGCCCCGGCGGATCCGCGCAGCGTCGTGAGGCGCATGTCGTACTCGCTCACGAGGGCGCTCTGCGCCGCGATCTCCTCGTCGAGCGCGTCGAGGTTGGCTCGAGCCTTCGACAGCTCCCGCGCGGCGTCCGCGACGGCGTCCTGCGCCTCGCCGATCCCGTCCGTGAGCCGCGTGACCTCCTCGTGCGCCGCGTCGATCGCCTGCTGCGACACCGTGACCTGGGGCCGGTCGGCGTCGTCATCGGATCCGAGCAGCGACAGGCGCTGATTCGCGAGCGTGAAGAGGCCTCGCAGGCGCTCCTGCACCTGCTCGAGGGCGAAGACGGTCTTTTGCGCGTCGTCGACGGCCCGCGCCGTCTGCTCGCGCTCGAGCTGCGCGATCCGCTGCCGCACGTGCGCCGCCTGCTCCTCGAGCGCGACCCGCTCGGTGTGGCGCTCCTGCTCGCCCCGCGCGTGCTCCGCGAGCTGCGTGCGCAGCTGCACGAGCTCGTCTGCGTACAGACGCGCCTTCGCGTCGCGCACGACCGCGGCGATCGTCTGCGCCTGTCGCGCGATCTCGGCCTGCCGGCCGAGCGGCTTCAGCTGCCGGCGCAGCTCGCCCGCGAGATCGCTCAGGCGCGCGAGGTTCTGCTCCATCGCGTCGAGTTTGCGGAGCGTCTTCTCCTTGCGCCTGCGATGTTTGAGGATCCCCGCCGCTTCCTCGATGAAGCCGCGGCGCTCCTCGGGCGTCGCGCGCAGCACCGTGTCGAGGCGGCCCTGGCCGACGATCACGTGCATCTCGCGCCCGAGACCCGAGTCGCTCAGCAGCTCCTGCACGTCGAGCAGGCGACACGCCTCGCCGTTGATGGCGTACTCGCTCTGACCGCTGCGGAACAGCGTGCGGCGGATCGAGACCTCGCTGTACTCGATCGGCAGCGCACCGTCGGCGTTGTCGATCGTCAGCTGCACCTCGGCGCGGCCGAGGGGGCCGCGCGTCGCGGTGCCGGCGAAGATGACATCCTCCATCTTGCCGCCGCGGAGGCTCTTGACCCCCTGCTCCCCCATGACCCAGGCGAGCGCGTCGACGACGTTCGACTTGCCGGAGCCGTTGGGGCCGACGATGGCCGTGACGCCCGGCTCGAGCACGAACGTCGTGGGCTGCGCGAACGACTTGAATCCCTTGAGGGTGAGGCTCTTCAGATGCATGCGCGCCCGCGGCTCCCTCCCTGAGTTCGTCGTCGCCGAGACCTTCGAGACACCCTATTCGGCGGCCCACCCGCTCCCCCTGAACGACGCGGGACACGCCGCGATCCTGAGAGGTTTCTTGACGGATCCTGCATGCCGCGCGTACTGTCGTGAGGCACACCGACAGATCCGGGCGACACCGCCCACTGAGGACCGAGAGGAGAAGGCCCCATGATCCGCATCTTTGCGAACACCGCCCGCGGCGGCTGGGCCTTCGTCCCCGCTCAGCGAGATCTGCGCGGCACGGGCAAGCGCATCGGCTGACGCCGGTCCCGCGCTCACCAGCTGAGCGCCCCGTCCGCGGCACATCGCCGCACACTGCCCTCGATCGGGCACTCCTCCGCGCACGCCGCGTCACGCGCGTCGCGCTCCTCCCCTTCCGCGCACCGGCACGCCGCCGTCGCGCATCTCCCCTCGTCGCACGAAGGATCCCGTATGTCTGTTCCCACCCATCCGCCGTCTCTCGAGCGCCCCACGGCGCCGCCCCAGATCCTGCGCGGCCGTGCGCCGCGCACCCGCTTCGTCGACCGCGTCGCGATGCGCGTCGGCCTCGCGCTTCTGCTGTGGGGCACCCGCCCCGTCGCGCCGGTCGCGCCCGACGTCTCGGGGTACCGCCCCGGAACCGGCGCGCGCGACGCCGCCCTGCGCGACATCGACACGGCGCTCGCCGCGCACCGCGCGCGCTTCGGCGCCCCGACCTTCCCCACCGCCCGATGAGCGCGACCTCTCTCTGTTCGTGAGGAGAACATGAACCTGACCGTCACGCCGCTCGACATCCCCGAGCGGCCCGACGACGCCGACTGGCGCGCCTACATCGACATCGTGAACGCGTCGTACAGCGCCGACTCGGGAGACGACATGCTCGTCTGGCACGCCGACGTCACGCTCGCCGCGATGCGCGACCAGCGCTACAGCGTCAAAGCGCCCTTCCTCGTGTGGGACGACGGCACGCCGATCGGCGCGGGCATCGTCGAGTTCGATCGCTCGACCGCGCGCGACGTCGACCTCAGCTACGCCGTGCTGCCCTCGCACCGCGGCCGCGGCGTCGCCGACGCCCTGCTCGAACGGCTCGAGCGGGAGGCTGCGGCGCTCGGCCGCACGAACGCGCAGACGACGGCCGCGACGGCCGTGTGGCCCGACAGCCTCGACGAGCGCGACGTGCTGCGCCCCTCGTCGGGGTTCGGCGGCCTGCCGCGCGACGACGAGAACGTGCGCACGCTGCTCGCCCGCGGCTACGCGCTCGGCCAGGTCGAGCGCGCGAGCGCGTACCGCGCCGACGCGGATCCGGGGGTGCTGCAGTCGATGCTCGCCGCGGCGACAGCGCACGCGGGATCCGACTACGAGCCCGTGTGGTGGTCGGGCGCGACGCCCGACGAGCACGTCGACGCGTACGCGTACGCCGTCTCGCGCATGGCGACCGACGTGCCCTCGGGCGACCTCGACTGGGAGGAGGCCGCGTGGGACGCCGAGCGGATCCGCGCCCGCGAGGCCCGCGTCGAGCGCACCGGGCAGCTGTGGCTCGTCGCGGCCGTCGTGCACCGCCCCACAGGCCGGATCGTCGCGTTCAACGAGCTCGTCGTGCCGCCCGACCGCACCCAGGCGACGGAGAACTACGGCACGCTCGTGCTGCGCGAGCACAGGGGCCGCCGCCTCGGCACGATCGTGAAGTGCCTCGGACTGCTGCGGTGGCGCGAGGTCGTTCCGACCTCCCCCGCCGTGTTCACGTTCAACGCCGAGGAGAACCGCTACATGCTCGACGTGAACGAGGCCGTCGGCTTCCGCCCGGTGTTCTGGGAGGGCGGATGGCAGAAGGAGCTCACCTCTCCCTAAGGGTCGCCAAAAAGGTGGGGTGTATGCCCGCACACACCCCACCTTTTTGGCGACCCAACGGAGGCGGAGGGGCGGCGGGAATGCACGGGCGGCGCGAGCGTTGCACACCGTGTGAGTGAGCAGATGCGTTCCGCGACCGTCATCGTGATCGGGGCGGGCCAGGCGGGGCTCTCGGCCGCGTACCACCTCCAGCGCCACGGCTTCGCGAGCGCGCTCGAGGATCCGGGCGCCGACCGCACCTTCGTGGTCTTCGACGCGAACCCCGGCCCCGGCGGCGCCTGGCGCCATCGCTGGGAATCGCTCGAGGTGGCGAAGCTCAACCGCATCTTCGACCTTCCCGGTATGGCGCAGCCGGCGATGGATCCGCGAGAGCCGAGCCGCGACGCCGTGCCGCGCTACTTCGCGGGCTTCGAGGAGCGATACCGCTTCCCGATCCTGCACGGCGTGCGCGTCGCGAGCGTCGACTACGCCGACCTCGAGGAGG
>JAJUIM010000072.1 GCA_029267645.1 Microbacterium sp. | reverse complement strand
GGCAAGATGGATCCATGCCCCGCAAGATCGACACGGCCGACGGGCGCGCGGCGCTCGAGGTCGCCCGCACAGGCGAAGCCCCGCGCCCCGCGCTCGCGACGGCCGTGCGCTACCTGCTGCAGCTGCTCGAGGAGCGCGCGCCGGGCAAGAGCGTCGAGGTGCGCGTGCCGCCGTTCGGCGCCGTGCAGATCGTGCAGGGCACGACCCACACGCGCGGCACCCCGCCGAACGTCGTCGAGACCGACGCGGGCACCTGGATCGCCCTCGCGACCGGCGAGCTCGCGTGGGCCGACGCGATGGCGGGCGGGCGCATCTCGGCGTCGGGCACGCGAGCCGACATCTCGCATCTTCTTCCCGTGCGCTGGTGAGGCCGGGCACACCGAATGTCCCGACCACTCCCAGGCAGCGGGTGCGAGACTGAGGGGCATGGATCGGATGAACGAGGCTCGCACCGACGACGTGGCGAACTCCCGAACGACCCCCGCCGCGGCGGGCAGGGTCACGATCCGGCGCTCCCCGAAGTACGGCACCTTCGCCGCGCTCGGCGTCGCGCTCGGCATCATCGCGGCGCTCATCCTCACGACGGTCTTCGACGGCACGAGCCAGCCGAGCCCGTTCACCGAGGTCAGCTACTCGCAGACGCAGGCCTTCGGGTTCATCCTGCTGTGGTGCATCCCCGCCGGGATCGCCCTCATGATGGTCATCGCGCTCGTCCTCGACCGCGTCGTGTCGCGCAAGCTGCGGCAGGCGACGGTGGAAGTCGACAGCGTCGACGAACGGTAATCTGTTCTCCGTGACTTCCCCCTCCACGCCCGAAGGTGCGCACCGGTCCACATACTCCGAAGCAGGGGTCGACACGCACGCGGGCGACCTCGCGGTCGAGCTCATGAAGTCGTCGGTCCGCGCGACGCAGGGCCCCGAGGTCCTCGGCGGCGTCGGCGGCTTCGCGGGGCTCTATGACGCGAGCTTCCTCACGAGCTATACGCGGCCGCTGCTCGCGACGAGCACCGACGGCGTCGGCACGAAGGTCGCGATCGCGCAGGCGCTCGACATCCACGACACGATCGGCCAGGATCTCGTCGGCATGGTCGTCGACGACATCGTCGTGACGGGCGCGAAGCCGCTGTTCATGACCGACTACATCGCGACGGGCAAGGTGCACCCCGAGCGGATCGCCGACATCGTGCGCGGCATCGCCGAGGCGTGCAGCGCGACGGGCACGGCGCTCGTGGGCGGCGAGACGGCCGAGCACCCTGGCCTGCTGGGCCCCGACGACTACGACGTGGCGGGCGCGGCGACGGGCGTCGTCGAGGCCGACGCCATGATCGGCGCGCACCTCGTGCGCCCGGGCGACGCGGTCATCGCGCTCGGCTCGAGCGGCATCCACTCCAACGGCTACTCGCTCGTGCGCCACATCCTGAAGAACGCCTCGATCGGCTACGAGGATCACTCGGCCGACCTCGGCACGACGTGGGGCCAGGCCCTGCTCGAGCCGACGCGGCTCTACACGCTTCCCCTGCTGCGCCTCATCGACGCGCTGCCCGGATCCGTGCACGCGCTCAGCCACGTGACGGGCGGCGGCATCGCGGCGAACCTCGCGCGCGTGCTGCCGAAGGGCACGTGGGCCGACGTCGACCGCTCGACGTGGAGCCCCAGCCCCGTCTTCCGCGCGCTCAGCGCGATCGCGGGCACGACGCTCGAGCAGGCCGAGGGCACCTGGAACCTCGGCATCGGCTTCTTCGCGGTCGTCGACGCGGCGGACGCGGACGCCGCGATCCGCGCGATCGAGGCGGAGGGGATCCACGCCTGGCAGGCGGGCACCGTCCAGGAGGGCGCGGCGCCGTCGGACGACTACGAGCAGGGTGCGAAGGGCGTCGACGGGGGCGCGGTGCGCCTCGTCGGCACGTACACAGACGGAGCGAAGTAAACACCACATGTGCGGCATCGTCGGAATGGTCGGTCGCGGCCACGTCAATCAGGACATCTACGACGCGCTGCTGCTCCTGCAGCACCGCGGGCAGGACGCCACCGGCATCGCCACGACCGAGGCGAACGGCGTCATGCACATGGCGAAGAACAAAGGCATGGTGCGCGATGCGTTCCGCACCCGCGACATGCGCTCGCTGCTCGGCAACGTCGGGCTCGGCCACGTGCGCTACGCGACGCGCGGCACGGCCTCGAGTGAAGAAGAAGCGCAGCCCTTCTACGTCAACGCTCCGTACGGCATCACGCTCATCCACAACGGCAACCTCACGAACACGCGCGAGCTCGCGGCCGAGATGGCGCGCAAGGACCGCCGCCATCTCAACTCGTCGAGCGACACCGAGCTGCTGCTGAACGTGCTCGCGAGCGAGCTGCAAGCGACGACGAGCCCCGTCGACCTCGACGCCGACCGCATCTTCAAGGCCGTCGCGCGCACGCACAAGCGCATCCAGGGCGCGTACGCCGTTATCTCGTTCATCGCGGGCTACGGCCTTCTCGCGTTCCGCGATCCGTTCGGCATCCGCCCACTCATCCTCGGGCGCCGCACGGCCGCCGACGGCGAGAGCGAGTGGGTCGTCGCAAGCGAGTCGCTCGTGCTCGAGAACGGCGACTACGAGATCGTGCGCGAGGTCGCGCCGGGCGAGGCCGTGTTCATCACGAACGACGGCACGATGTTCAGCCAGCAGTGCGCCGAGAACCCCATCCTCGCGCCGTGCTCGTTCGAGTACGTCTACCTCGCGCGGCCCGACTCGGTCATGAACGGCCAGAGCGTCTACGAGACGCGCCTGCGCATGGGCGAGAAGCTCGCGGCGACGATCGCGAAGCACATCCCGGCCGACGAGATCGACGTCGTCATGCCGATCCCCGACTCGTCGCGTCCCGCCGCGATGGAGGTCGCCCGCGTGCTCGGCATCGAGTACCGCGAGGGCTTCTACAAGAACCGTTACGTCGGCCGCACGTTCATCATGCCGGGCCAGGAGACCCGCAAGAAGAGCGTGCGCCAGAAGCTCAACGCCATGTCGATGGAGTTCCGCGGCAAGAAGGTGCTGCTGATCGACGACTCGATCGTGCGCGGCACGACGAGCCGGCAGATCATCCAGATGGCGCGCGACGCGGGCGCCGAGAGCGTCTCGTTCGCGTCGGCCGCGCCGCCCGTGCGCTTCCCGCACGTGTACGGCATCAACATGCCGTCGGCGACCGAGCTGATCGCGCACGGCCGCACGATCCCCGAGATCCGCGACGAGCTGGGCGCCGACCACCTCGTGTACCAGGAGATCGACGACCTGCGCGACGCGATCGTCGAGGGATCCGCCGCGAGCGGCATCGCGATCGACGACCTCGACCTCAGCTGCTTCGACGGGCGTTACGTGACGGGCACCGTGAGCGAGGAGTATCTCGAGTGGGTCGCCGCGACCCAGGGATCCTGAATCCGATCGATCGAGAACTCTCGGGGTAACCCCCTGCCTGATCGCGATGTATCGCGTTAGTGTCGATGCATGTCGAACGACGCGATCCAGGTGGTCTCGATCCCGCCGCAGCCCGAAACCGCTGACGATGCGGATCGCCCGAACGTGTTCGTGCGCGGATTCCGCGCCGTGCGTCGCGCGATCGGCCGCAACCGCCTCGTCGAGGTGAGCTACCAGGCCGTCGTCGGCACGATCGGCGGCGTGCTCGCGATCGGCGGGCTCGTGCTCGTGCCGCTGCCCGGCCCGGGCTGGCTCGTCGTCTTCGCGGGGCTCGCGCTGCTCGCGACCGAGTTCGGGTGGGCCAAGCGACTCGCGCACTGGCTGAAGCGCCAGCTCGACCGCTTCTGGGTGTGGTGGCGCGCGCGTCGCGCCCGCAGGGCGCCGACGCGCGCGGCGCGGGCCTGAACTACTTGTCGAGCGTCGCGGCGCGAACGATGCCCGTGATGCCGAGCACGAGCAGCGACGCGCCGAGGAAGATCCACAGCCACACGGCCGTGAGCAGCGGCGAGATGAGCACGAAGACGCCCGCGAGGATCCCGACGATGCCGTAGAAGATTGTCCAGCCCTTGTGCGAGCGCTGGCTGCCCGGGAACGCCGAGTCGCGCATGCCGAGCGAGAACAGCGCCACGGCACCGTCGATGATCCACGCGATGCCGATGAAGGTCGTGACCATGACGGCGAGCACGACGGTCGTGCCGCCGAGGTTGCCGAACGCGAGCACGCCCGCCGCGAGGAACACGAGGCCGAGCACGATGAGCCCCGCTCTCGTCCACCCGCCTGTGCCGCGCGAGAAGATGCCGTACGCGAGGTCGAGCAGGCCGCCGATGATGGCGTAGATCGCGATGAGGATCGTCACCGCGACCGCCGACTTGACGGGCCAGATCAGCACGACCAGGCCGAAGACGAGCGAAACGATGCCGCTCACGAGGATGACGGTGCGCAGGCTCTGGCGGAGGCCGAAGTCGGGGCGCGTGTCGGATGTCATGATGCCTCCCGGGGGTGATGGGGCTTCTGGGGATGACGTTACTCCCGTCGCCTCCGCTCGTGGGCGTCGGCCCAGGCGTGCAGCGCGTCGCGCACGAACGTCGCGCCCCCGGCGCCGCCGTAGTTCGCGCCGAAGCGCGGATCCGCGACGTACATGTCGCCGAGGCCGCGCACGTACGCGGGGATCCGGGCGGGGTCGTCGGCGGGCGTGCCGCGCATGCTGCGCAGCCACGCGACGTGGCGCTCGGCGAGCGCCTGCGCCTCGGCGGATCCGGGATCCGCGCCCGCGCGGGCCGCTGCGGCCCAGTCGTCGGCGAGCTGCTGCGTCGTGCGCTGCAGCTCGGCCCGCTCGTCGTCGCCGAGCCCGCGCCACCAGGCGTCGCTTCGGCGGTAGGCCTCCGCGCCCCAGCGGCGCTCGACCTCCTCGCGGTGCTTCGTGTGGTCGAAGCCGTCGAACATCGTCTCGCTCATGGGGTCCTCTCCTTCTTCGATGCGTGCGACCGTGTGCTCGACCGCGCGGATCTGGCGGTCGATGCGGTCGCGTTCCGTGTGCAGCCAGCCGAGGTGCGTGCGCAGCGCCGCGGCCTCATCGGCCTCGTGCCGCAGGACGTCGCCGATGCGGTCGAGCCCGAGCCCGAGCTCGCGGAGCAGCAGGATGCGCTGCAGGCGCACGAGCTCGGCCGAGCCGTACCTGCGGTAGCCGTTGCCGCCCGTGCGCGACGGGCGCAGCAGGCCGATCTGGTCGTAGTGGCGCAGCGTGCGGCTGGTCGTGCCCGTCAGACGTGCGACCTGCTGGATCGACATGTCGTGCATCACGTTCCTCTCTGTCTGACGCGTTCCACGTTAGAAGTTGACGTCGCGTCAAGGTCAACGCCGTTTCGCTGTGAGAATCCTGTGCCATACGGACATTCGCGATACATCGTGTTTCAATCGAGTTATATCTCGAGAAGGGGAGAGGGAGACATGGCGGAAGAGAAGTGGGTCATCCAGCCCGGGGAGACCCGGGTCATCGACGTCGCCGACGTCGCGCGTCTGAAGGCTGCGCTCGTCGGCGGCCAGATCGACGTCATCGGGCACGACGAGGCGCACGTGCGCGTCGAGGTGCACAGCGTCGCGGTCAAGGAGCTGCGCATCGAGGTGAAGGGCGATCTGCTCGAGATCGACCACCCGCAGGTGCGGTGGGACAACTTCATCCAGGCGTTCGGGCACCTCGGATCCTCGGGGCCGCGCGCCGAGATCAGCGTCGCCGTGCCGCGCGCGACGGCGCTCTCGCTCGGCGTCGTGAGCGCGGGCGCCCTCGTGGCGGGCCTCGCGGCCGACGCGACGATCAACACGGTCTCGGGCGACGTGCTCGTCGACGGCCTCACGGGCGACCTCAACACGCACGCCGTCTCGGGCGACGTGCAGGTGCGCGGGCTCGAGGGGGCGTTCTCGTCCGACATCGTCTCGGGCGATGTCGCCGTCGCGGGCGAGGTGACGAAGGCCGACGTCAACACGGTGTCGGGATCCGTCTTCCTCGACGCCGAGGGCAGCCTGCAGGAGGTGTCGCTCAACGCCGTGTCGGGCGCGCTCTCGCTGCGCCTCGACGACGAGTACCCCGCGAACTACAGCGTGCACACGATCAGCGGCCGCGTGCAGGTCGACGGCGTCGCGCGCTCGAAGAACTACTCGGGCCACATCGGCGCGCTCTCGGGCATGTTCGTCGACGTGCGCGCGAACTCCGTGAGCGGCGACGTCACGGTGGTCCGGCGAGGCGGCGGCGCCCCCGCTGCCGCGGTGGACGCCGAGGTCGAGTGGCCCGGCGCAGGGACGGGGACGGCCTGATGGCCGCGGTCTTCAGCCACGGCGACCTGCGCCTGTACCTGCTGAACCTGCTGAGCGAGAAGCCGCTGCATGGCTACGGCATCATGCAGGCGCTGTCGGAACGCACGGGCGGCACGTACACGCCGAGCGCCGGCACGATCTACCCCCGCCTCGCGAAGCTCGAGGAGGAGGGGCTCGTCGTGAAGACGCCCGAGGGGCGCACGGCCGTGTACGAGGTCACCGACGCGGGCCGTGACGAGGTCCGCCGCCGCGCCGACGAGATCGACGGCATCGACGAGGGCCTCTCCGACTCGGTGCGCCTCATCGCCGACGGCGTGCGACAGAACGTGCGCGAGGCCATGAAGAGCATGCGCGCCGACCTCGCCGCGGCAGGCAGCGCGCCCGCCGAGGAGGCGCCGAAGGAAGAGGATCCGCGCGTCACCGCGCGCGCCCGCCTCGCGCGCGCCGAGGCCGTCGTGTCGGCGTTCCGCGGCACCGTCCGCGCCGACCTGCGCACGCACGTCGCGCGCGGCGGTTCCCTCGACGACGAGACGATCGACGCGCTGCAGCGCGACCTCGATCTCGCGGCGTCGCGCCTGCGCTCGGCGCTGCGGTGATGCGTCCAGCCCGCCGCGGCCGCGCGGCGGGCGGGCGATACCAGCACGAGGCGGCCCGGACAAGGGGTGAGGGAGAGCGGGAGGCCGCGACGTAACCTGCGCTCGTCCGCCGAGGGGCGGGCGGGACAGGAGCGCTCGTGACCTCGTCGACGACCTCACAGGGGCGGATCCGCCGGGCCGGCGGCCGCGTCGCCTCGTCGCTGCGCGCGGCGACGGCGCGCACGCGGCTCATGCTTGCGGCCAAGACGGCGCTCGCGGTGGGCCTCGCGTGGGCCGTCGCGCCGCATATGCCCGGCGTGACCGACGAGTATCCGTACTACGCGCCGCTCGGCGCGCTCGTGAGCATTTACCCGACGGTCATCGGATCCGTGCGCACGGCCGTGCAGACGATCCTCGGCCTCGCGGTCGGCATCGGCCTTGCGACGGTCCTCATCCTCACGGCGGGGCCGACGTGGTGGACGCTGCCGATCGTCGCGGCCGCGGCGGTCCTGCTCTCGGGCACGGGGTGGTTCGCGGCGGGGCGCGAGTACGTGCCGATGGCGGCGCTGCTCGTGCTCATGATCGGCGGATCCGACCCCGAGGCGTACTCGCTCGGCTACCTCGTGCAGATGGGCGTCGGCGTCGCGATCGGCCTCGTCGTCAACGTCGTGATCGCGCCCGCGCCGTTCGGCGACGAGGCGCGAGCTCGCATCGGTGCGTTCCGCGAGGACCTCGCGGGTCACCTGGAAGACCTCGCCGGCGCGATCGAGGAGGGTCCCGGCGACGACGCCGACTGGAAGCGCCGCGCCGACGCGCTCGCCGACACCGCGCGCGACGTGGGGCGCACGGTCGCCGAGGCCGAGGAGAGCCGCCGTGCCAACCCGCGGGCGCGCGGGCGCCGTGCCCGCGTCGACCGCGACGAGTGGGAGGCGCTCAGCACCATGGTCTTCCACGTGCGCGACATCTCGGGCACGCTGACCGACGCGCTCACGCAGCAGCCGTGGTCGTTCCCGCTCGACGAGCGGCTCGGGCCCGCACTCAGCGCCGCGTGCCGCGCCGTCGCCCGAGCGATCCGGGCCGCCGGCCACGACGCGGACGAGGTGGCGGAGGCGCGCGAGGACGCGCGGCGCGAGGTCGACGAACTGATCCGCGAGGCGGGCAGGCTGGGCGCCGAAGACGGCGACGCGGTGGGCCCCGCGGGGCACACCGCGATGCACCTCAACCGGATCCTGCGCCTCCTGCCCGAGCGCGACGAGACCGCCTCATCGGGGCGCGCGGGAGGCCGGGCGTAGACTCGAACGTGACATGGCGCGCCTCCGAAACCCTCCCTCGTGGCTTCGCGGTGCCGTGTGGCTCGTGGCGTGCGTCGCGTATCTCGCGGCGATCATGTCGCGCACGTCGCTGTCGGCGACCGGGGCGATCGCGAGCGAGCGCTTCGACCTC
>JAJUIM010000285.1 GCA_029267645.1 Microbacterium sp. | reverse complement strand
GCCTGCAGGCCAAGCCCGCTACATCGCTCGCGGTCCCGCGCCTCGACGACTGCGAGTCGCACGCGGAGGTTGCCGCGGCGCGCATCATCGCGGCCGAGGTGAACGGTGACCAGGAGATGGTGCAGGCGCTCGTGCGCCCGTGGATCCACGCCGACCGTGTCGAGGGCGACTCGCTCGACCTGATCGTCGCGTTCGTCGGCATACTCCGCGACGCGCACCTGCCCGACTGCCCGGCCGTGAACGCGGGAGACGAGTCGTGAGCGCCTCGACGGACGAGATGGTCGCCGAGCTCCTCGACCTCGAGCAGGAGATGCGCGACGCCCGCATGACCGTCGGTGCGCGCGAGGAGCACGTGCAGCGCCGGATGGGGATCACGCTCGCGCACTACACGATGCGCCTGCATCGGGCGATCGAGACGGACGCTGCCGCGCGGCACGCGCCGATGCTCGTCGGCACGCTCCACGAGGAGCGCGTGCGCCGCGACACTCGCGGCCACCGCGCCCGGGTGCTGCGCACGACGGGGGAGGACGCACGATGACAACTCCGTACTACCAGGACGACCTCGTCACGCTCTACCACGGAGACAGCCTCGAGCTCACGGAGTGGACGGCGGCGGACGTGCTCGTCACCGACCCGCCGTACGGCGTCCGCTACCAGTCCGGCAGCATGACCCGAGCGACGCGCACGCTACTAGCAACCGTCGCGGGCGACGAAGACACCACCGCACGCGACGCCGCGCTCGCCGAGTGGGGTGCAAAGCCCGCGATGATCTTCGGCGGTTGGCGGCAGCCACGCCCCGAGGGCACCCGGCACCTCCTCATCTGGCACAAGGCCGCCGCGAAGCCCGGCTACCGCACTTCTGCATGGTTCCCCGCGCACGAGGAGATCTATGTCCTCGGTGACGGATGGGCGGGCAAGCCGCACCAGTCGGTCTACACGACCACGCAGGCGCAGGACGGTGCGCAGGGCCTCGTCGCTCAGACTGGGCACCCCACGCCGAAGCCTGTGCCGCTCATGGAAGCGCTCATCTCGTCCTGCCCGCCTGGCGTCATCGCGGACCCCTTCGCGGGATCCGGCGCGACGCTCATAGCTGCCCGCAACCTCGGCCGTGAGGTCATCGGTGTCGAGCTCGAGGAGCGCTACTGCGAGGGCATCGCGCGTCGGCTGTCACAGCAGGCGTTCGACTTCAGCGCGCTCGAGCCCATCACGCCCGACGTGCGGTCGTCCGGCTGGCCGCGTCACGACGACGAGACCGGGCTATTCAAGGAGTGGACGCCATGAGTGTGCGATACAGCGAGCCGGAGGTGCCCTGATGCCCCTGCCACACGAGCTCGGATGGGCGATCGACGCCGCTGAGAACGAGGAACTCGTCACCCGCCAGTACGAGCAGCACGTCACGATCGACCGCCACACGCTCCACGTCCTCCTGTCCGGCGCTCGCCGCTTGCAGGGGATCCAGGTGGCGTGGCTGGTGCCGGGCCCGATGCCGTCGCTGCATGAGCGGGCGCGTCGGGCGACGGCGCGGCGTTGGCCGGCGTTAGTGCGCGCGATCAAGCGGAGCCTCGACTGATGGCCGCCGCTGATGTCGCCCACGGCCAGGGACGCGCGCCGGGCCTCGCGTACTGCGGGCGCCGCACGACCTGGCATGTGGCCTGGATCCACGTGGACTGCCGCGACTGCCTCGCGGCCTATCGAGCAGACGGAAACCGGATACCCCGATGAAGACAGCATTCGACCTGGACACGAACGCGGCCCTCGCGTCGCTTCTGACGCCGCGCGGCCGGAACGTGCCGCGGCCGATCACGCCCGACTGGGAGATCGGCGACGTGTGGACGGACCCGGACACGCGCACGCGGTGGATCATCCGCAACATCTTGCGCTTGCAGGATCACGTGGAGCTCGAGGCGGTGTCGTCGACGGCGGCGCAGTCTCGCCACTGGACGACTCGCCTCTCACGCCTTGGTGTGAAGCCCGTGAGGACGGGGGCGGCGAGGTGAGCGCGGTGGATGTGTTCGCGGATCCGTCGATCGAGCACGGCACCCCGGAGGGGTACGCGGCCGGTTGCCGTGGGGCGGGCTGTCCCGCGGGCCGCGAGTACGGCTTCTCCTGCTCGCGCGCGATGATCGCTTCGCGTGGCGACGCCCGCTACAAGGCACTGCGCGCCAAGGGGTACACGCCGGAGCAGATGGCGGAGGCCCTCGCGCTCCCGAAGTCGTCCGACGCGCCAGCGGGCAAGGGCCGCGCGACGGTCACCACGAAGCGCCACCGCGGCACGCCGCCCCCGGGCCCGGCCCGGAGGCTAGAGACCGCCCCGGCGCCCGCGGCCGAGACCGAGCGCGCGCCCGAGGTCGAAGTGGAGGCGCCGCGCGAGTCGGCGGACGCCGCGACGACGCCGCGCCCGCGCCTGTACGACGGTGGACCGGTCGTGGTGGAGCGGCCGCGCGACGTGCACCCGGAGTGGTGGCAGGTGCAGCGTGACGCCGAGGTCGTGAAGCTCACGGGCGAGCGTGACGAGGCGCGCGCGGCGTTGCTCGTCGCGCTCGAGGCGATCGGCCGCCGCGACGCGGAGATCGACCGCCTCACGCACGAGATCGACGAACTGCGCCAGGAGGCGCGCGACCGCGCCCAGGGCATCGACTGGGCTGCCGAGGCTGCCCGCCGCTTCGACGCGACGCCCGCCCCTGTCGAGGGCGGGACCGGCATGCCCGAGCACGCCATGGTCGATCAAGTCCAGCGTCTCGCCCGGGCACTCGTGGACACCGCCCCCACCCCGAAGCGTCGCCGCCGCCTCTTCGGCTGGTCCACACGCTGATCGACAGGAGACACACGACATGGACACCACCCACACGCACGTGATCACGGTGCATCCCGACGAAGCACGCCCCGGCGACCGCATGACTATCACGTTCACGATCCCCGACGACGGCACCACGATCCAGCGTTTCGAAGCGCACCCAGCCGGCCCGCGGATCACCCTCCCGGGCGT
>JAJUIM010000047.1 GCA_029267645.1 Microbacterium sp. | reverse complement strand
GTGGGTCTGGTCTATGTCTCGCTCTGGGCCGCCCGCACGTGGTTCCACACCGACCCGTATGCGGTTCCCGCCGTCACCAAATCGAGGGCATCATGACCACCACCGAGCTCTGCACACCGACCCCGACGCACGTCATCGGCGAAGACGCCGCCGATGCTGTCGCTTCAACGCTCAAGGCGCTGGCCGATCCGTTCCGGCTGCGGATGCTGTCGGCGATCGCGACGGACCCGCGCGGCGAGGCCTGCGTGTGCGACCTCGCCGAGCTCGCCGACGTCTCCCAGCCCACCGTCTCGCATCACTTGAAGAAGCTCAAGGACACCGGGCTGCTGGCCTCCGAGCGGCGCGGCACCTGGGTGTACTACAGCATCCTGCCGGCGCGGAAGCAGGCCGTGACCGCGCTGCTGGACGCGTTCGCGCCCGCCGCGATCGCCGACGCGCAGGCCGAGCAGGAAGACCGCGCGACGGCACTGGCCGCCCTCGACGCGAAGGTCGAGCACCTCGCCGCCGAGCTCGCCGACGAGATGACGCACCTGAACCGCAACCTCGTCGTCACGATCGTGCGCGAGTCGTTCGCGGGTCTCGTCCGCTCGGCGAAGCTCACCCAGCATATGATCCCGCTCACCGAACGTTTCGCTCGTCAGCGTCTCGCCGACCTCACACGGGATCGCGAAACGGGGATGCCGCAGGTGCTGTTCGTGTGCGTCGCAAACGCGGGCCGTTCTCAGCTCGCCGCCGCCCTCGTCAATCAGCTCTCCGGCGGTGCGGTTGTTGCCCGGTCGGCCGGGTCGACGCCAGCGGCCGAGGTGCACCCGCACGTGCGCTCGATCCTCGCCGACATCGAAGGCGAGCAGGACGCCGCGGCCGCGTTCCCGAAGCCGCTCACCGACGACGCCGTCCGCGCCGCGGACGTCGTGGTCACGATGGGCTGCGGGGACGTGTGCCCGATCATCCCCGGCGTCCGCTACGAAGATTGGGCTGTCGGTGACCCCGCCCTCGCCTCCGAAGACGGCGTTGCGGCGATCGCCGCTGACATCGAGGCCCGCGTCCGTGGCCTGCTCGCCGAGCTGTGCGTTCCCGTCGACGGTGACGGCGCATGACAAGCGAGACGCGACGTGCGCCGGTGCGCGGGTCGGCGTGGGAAGTGTTCCGGGTGTTCCTGCGCCTCGGGGTGACCTCGTTCGGCGGGCCGATCGCGCACCTGGGCTACTTCCGCACCGAGATCGTGGAACGCCGACGCTGGATGGACGACCGCGCCTACGCCGACCTGGTCGCGCTGTGCCAGTTCCTTCCCGGCCCGGCCTCGAGCCAGGTCGGGTTCGGCATCGGCCTGCACCGCGCCGGATACCGGGGCGCGCTGGCCGCATTCATCGCCTTCACGCTCCCGTCCGCGGCCCTCATGCTCGCCTTCGCCTCCGGCGCCGCCCTGTTCACCGGCACCATCGGGGAAGGCATCCTCGCCGGGCTGAAGATCGTGGCGGTCGCGATCGTCGCGCAGGCCGTCCTCGGCATGGCGAAGACACTCACCCCGGACCGGCAGCGCGCCGCGATCGCAGCCGTCGCAGCCCTCGCCGCGCTGCTGCTGGCCGGATCGCTCGGCCAAATCATGGCGATCGTCCTCGGCGGGATCGCCGGATACTTCGTCTGCCGCGCACCCGCCGCGAACACGGCGACAGCGGTGCGGTTCCCGGTGACCCGGGCCGCGGGGATCGCCGCGCTCACCCTGTTCGTCGCAATCCTGGCCGGGATGCCGATCCTCGCCGCCGTCACCGGCAACGACAGCGTCGCCCTGTTCGATGCGTTCGCGCGGGCCGGAGCGCTCGTATTCGGCGGCGGGCACGTCGTGCTCCCGCTCCTGCAATCCGGCGTCGTCGATCCCGGCTGGGTCACGAACGCGGACTTCCTCGCCGGATACGGTGCAGCCCAGGCCGTGCCTGGCCCGCTGTTCACCCTCGCCGCTTTCCTCGGCGGCGCCGCTGACGTCGGCCCGGGCGGGGCGGCGGGGGCGGGCATCGCGCTGGCAGGGATCTTCCTGCCCGGCTTCCTCCTCCTCATCGGCGTGCTGCCGTTCTGGAACCGCCTGCAGCACCACGAGCGGGTTCAGGCCATCATGCGGGGCGCGAACGCGGCCGTCGTCGGCATCCTCGCCGCCGCCCTCTACACACCCGTGTTCACCACCGCGATCCTCACCCCGCCCGCCTTCGCACTCGCGCTGGTCTGCTTCGTGCTGCTCGTCGCGTGGAAGCTCCCGCCCTGGATCGTCGTGATCATCGGAGCCGCAGGCGGCATCCTCGCCACCACCCTCACCTGACCGACCCGATCGGAAACGAGAACCCTCATGTCTACTCCCACCGTCCTGTTCGTCTGCGTCCACAACGCCGGCCGTTCCCAGATGGCCGCAGGCTACCTCCGCCACCTCGCGGGCGACCGCATCGAGGTCCGTTCGGCAGGCTCGATCCCCGCGGACCAAATCAATCCCGTCGCCGTCGAGGCGATGCTCGAAGAGGGCATCGACATCCGCGGCGAGGCCCCGAAGATCCTCACCACCGACGCCGTGCAGGACTCCGATGTCGTCATCACGATGGGCTGCGGCGACGCCTGCCCGTTCTTCCCCGGCAAGCGCTACGAGGATTGGAAGCTCGATGACCCCGCGGGCCAGGGCATCGACGCTGTCCGTCCGATCCGCGACGACATCAAACGCCGCATCCAGGAACTCATCGCCTCCCTCGAGCCCGCGAGCACCGAGGCGGCCAGCGCATGAGCGCGTCGGTGCTGTTCGTCTGCAAGAAGAACGGCGGCAAATCGCAGATGGCCGCCGCGCTCATGCGGCAGCACGCCGGCGACGCCATCACCGTCTATTCGGCCGGTACTGCGCCGGGCGATACGCTTAGTGCCCTCGCCGAGGAAGCGATCGTCGAGGTCGGTGCGTCGATGGAGGGCGAGTATCCGAAGCCCATCGATCCCGAGATCCTCCGCAGCGTGGATCGGGTCATCGTGCTCGGCGACGAGGCGAAGGTCGCCCCGGTCGACGGCATGGCCGGAACGATCGAGACCTGGACCTTCGAAGACCAGGCTGCATCCGACGTCGGCGGCGGCGACCGCACGCGGGCGATCCGGGATCAGATCGCCGAACGCGTCCTGCGCCTCGCCAGCGAGCTCAGCGCCGCGATGTCGTAACTCTGAACGGGAGGGCAGGAGTAGTCGCTGGCCCTCCCGTCCAGCGCGGCGGACGGCCGATGAGCCTTGCATGAGCCGAGCACGCAGTCGGGTCAGTGTGAGGGCAGGTTCCCGCTCAATCGTGCGTGGAAGGTTCCGCTCGCCTCGTTCAAGCCGATGATCTCGACCTCGATGTCGTGTTCGCGGTACTTCTGCTCGATTCCATCGAGCGCTGCGACGGTCGAGGCGTCCCACACGTGCGACTTCGACATGTCGATCACGACACGCTTCGGGTCGTCGGCGTACTCGAACTGGGTGGTCAGGTCGTTCGAGGACGCGAAGAACAGCTCGCCATCGACCTCATAGTGCGCCGTGTCTTCGTTAGCGCTGAAGGTGCGGGTGACGGTGGTGAAGTGGGCGACGCGGCGCACGAACAGGATCGCGGCGACGAACACGCCGATGATGACCCCGACGGAGAGGTTGTGGGTGATGAGCACCGGGATGACGGTGACGAGCATCACGATCGTCTCGCTCTTGGGCATCCGCTTCAGCGTGGAGGGTGCGATGGAGTGCCAGTCGAAGGTGAGGAACGCGACCATGAACATGATCGCCACCAGTGCCCCGATGGGGATCAGGTTCATTATCGGGCCGAGGAACCACACCAGGATCAGGAGGAACACGCCGGCGGCGAACGTGGAGACGCGGGTGCGGGCGCCGGAGGCGCGCACGTTGATCATGGTCTGCCCGATCATCGCGCAGCCACCCATGCCACCGAAGAGGCCAGAGAGGATGTTCGCGCCGCCTTGCCCCATCGCCTCGCGGGTCTTGTTCGAGTGCGTGTCGGTGATGTCGTCCACGAGCTTCGCGGTCATCAGTGACTCCATGAGCCCCACCGCGGCCATGCCGAGGGCATACGGGGCAATGATTTGCAGTGTCTCGAAGGTGAGCGGTACATCGGGGAAGAACGGCATCGGCGGGCCGCCGGGCAGTTCGCCGAGACCGCCGACGGTCTTCACATCGAGGTTCAGCAGCCACACCGCGAGGGTCATCACGATCACGACCACCAGAGGCGCGGGCACAGCCTTCGTGAGCTTCGGGAAGAGCCATAGGATCAGGATGCTGACGATGATCATCGGGTACATCAGCCAGGACGCGCCGGTGAAATGCTCCAATTGGGCGACAGCGATGAGGATCGCGAGGGCGTTGACGAACCCGACCATCACGCTGCGCGGGATGAACCGCATGAGCTTGCCGACACCGAGCAGGCCGAGAACGATCTGGAAGATGCCGCCGAGGATCACGGTCGCGATGAGGTAGTCGAGGCCGTACTCGTCGGCGACCGGCCGGATGACGAGCGCGATCGCTGCGGTCGCCGCGGTAATCATCGCGGGCCGCCCACCGAGGAACGCGATCGAGATTGCCATCACGATCGAGGAGAACAAGCCCACCTCGGCCGGCACGCCTGCGGCGATCGCGAACGCGATGGCCTCCGGGATGAGCGCGAGGCCGACCACCATACCCGCGAGGACTTCCTTCGTCAACAGCTTCGGCGAACGGAACACATCCATCACGGTCGGCCGAGGCCAGTAGCGTTCCTTGTCGCGTGCGGGCGCGCTCATTCTGCCTCCCAGAGAGGTGCGGGAAAATAGGGTGACGGCGGTCGAGGTCGGAGCCCGCCAAACCCAACTCTACCGTTACGTGAGGGTTGGGTGCCAAATCGAGGCAGAGGAGTACCCGATGGCAGGAACGATCCATATCGGCGAGGTCGCTGAGCGCACCAGCCTGTCGCTGCGCACCCTCCGCCACTACGACGAGATCGGGCTCGTCTCCCCGAGCGACCGCACCAGTGGCGGGTTCCGCCTCTACACCGACGCCGACGTCGAGCGGCTCCTCCTGATCCGCCGGATGAAGCCGCTCGGGTTCTCCCTCGACCAGATGGGCGAAGTCCTCGCCGCTGCTGACGCACTGGCGGATGATCCGTCAGACAGCGCCGCGCGCGCAGCGCTGGATACGCTCGTGACCGACGCAGAGGAGCGTCGCGAGAAACTCGCGAAACAACTGGACGCCGCCGACGAACTCATCGCGCGCCTCCGCGACGTATAAGCCTGCGGCAGATGCACGCCCGGCCCAAGTGTTCACCGGTGGGGTTGCATGTTCGCGGAACATGCAACCCCACACCTCAGAAACCATGGCCTGAACCCGCTTCTTCCGGCGATTTAGTCTTCAGGAATCGTGAACTTGCGGGTTTCATGAATCATCCGGCTCGTCGTATCGAAGAGCTCCAGCTCAGCGGGGTGGAGCTGGTGCTGCGAGACGAAGCTGCGGTCCTTGATGCGCCAGAGGCCTTGCCCGACGCCGAGCGTGGGGAGGAGTTTGCGCTCGGTGGCAGTGAGGCCCAGGGTCGCCGCCGTGACGCCGAGCTGATCGGATTCTTGCCGGTAGATGATCCTCGTCTCCGCGTTGGCGAGCAGGCTGTTCGCGAGCGCGCGCATGGCCGAGCCCTGGTCGCCGACGTTCTCGAGATCGGTGAGCTTGTGGAACACGAGCATGTTCGCGATGCCGTAGGCGCGTGCCAGCCTCCAGTGGGCATCCATGCGTCGCAGGAGCGCGGGGTGCTGCATGAGGCGCCACGCCTCGTCGTAGATCACCCAGCGCTGGCCGCCGGCGGGATCGAGGAGGGCGGACTCCATCCACGCGGACGAGCAGGTCATGAGTACGGAGATGAGCATGCTGTTCTCGGTGACTCGTGAGAGATCGAGGCTGATCATCGGCAGCGTCGGGTCGAAGGTCACGGTAGATGGGCCGTCGAAGAGGCCTGCGAGATCGCCAGCAACGAGTCTGCGCAGCGCATGTGCGACGAGGCGGCCGTCATCGGCCTGCCGGCGATCATCATCTGTGCTCGGCGCGAACAGGTGCTCGACGACCATCGGAAGGATAGGAACGTCGTTCTCGCTCACGACAGTCGACAGTGCGGCGTCGATTGCCGTGTGCTCGAGCGGCGAGAGCGGACGGGCCAGGACAGTCTCTGCGAGGGCGCCGATGAGATCCCGGCGCCTGGACGCGAGCGTGGTCGCCCACTCGTCGTCGGCGATCCCGGCTGGGCGGTAGCCCTCGTCCAGCGGGTTCAACCGGGTATGGAGCCCATGGCCGAGCACGATGGCGCGGCCACCGACGGCTTCGGCGACGGCCGTGTGTTCGCCTTTCGGGTCTCCTGGTACGTATACGCGTCGTCCGAACGGGATCGAGCGCGTGTAGAGGCTCTTCGCGAGCGAGGATTTTCCGGAGCCGACTATTCCGGCCAGGACCACGTTCGGGGCAGTGATGATGCCGCGTGAGTAGAGGACCCACGGATCGAACACGAAGCTGCCGCCGGAGTACAGATCTTGGCCGACGAAGACGCCTTCGGCGCCAAGGCCGCCCTCGGCGAGAAACGGGTAGGCGCCTGCCAGTGTGGCGGACGTGTCTTGATGCCGTGCGAGACGGAACGAACCTGGCGTACGAAGTGCCGCGGGGCGGGTCTCGCCGCCCTTCGGCAAGTATGTCGTGGAGCGCCGTTCCGCCTGTTCGGCACGAGTGCGCTCGAGTGCTGCGGCGACTTCGGCTTCGTGCGCCGCTTTCTGCAGACGTGTCGCAGCGGCGCGTCGTTGTTTGCGTACCTTTCGGCGTTCTTTCGTCGGCGTCACCAGGACGGTGGTGTGGAGGCGCTCGTCATTTTGAGCGTTCACAGTCCGAGTCCTCGCTCGCGCTTCAGCTGCGCGATGCCCGGGTGTTCGAACCACGGTGCAGTCGTCGACTGCGTGCCTGGCGACAGGTTCGCTGGGGTGAGGTCGCCGGCGTGGCGCGCAAGTCCGCTGGGGCCCGGGGCCGCCGGTGCGCGTTCGAGGAGCTCGATGTCGACTTCGTCGGGCACTGGGATCGTGTGGCGTCGGTAGAGAGCGACGTGGCCGGCTGCAGCGCTGTAGGTGAGGCGGTACTCGCCATCGTCGACTTCGCGATCGAGCTCGGTTCTCGGTGTTTCGTCGTACACATGGCCGTTCTCCATCGCGGCTCCCGTTGTCTCGTCGCCGAAATCCCATTGCTCGAGGTGGCGGATACCAGCGCGCACGCCGTCACGGTCGATCGTGTCGAGGACCTCATCGGCGTCTTCGCCATCCATGAAGATGATCGAGACCCACCGGTGGGCCGCGATCGGGGCGACCGGGCTCCGATGCCAAGCGATGCGTCCTGCCGCCTGCGACGCACTGTCAAGGCGGTCCTCGACTTGGCTGACGAGTTTCGCGGCTTCGCGGAGGTGATCGGCTGCGGTGAACGCGTCGCGGGTACCCGTAATCGGATCGCCATGGTCATCTGCGGCGCGGTTGCGCAGAGCAACGTGGTTTTCGGCGAGCTGGTCCAGCACCTGCTGCAGCGAGCGAGTGCTCGCGAGCAGGTCTCCGATCACTTTGTACATGTCGGACGGATGGGCGAACTGGCGCGACGCGTGCGCAAGACCGCGGAAGGCTTCTGACGCATCGCTGGCGTCAGCTGCGGGGTCGGAGAACGTAGCCACGAGGACCTCCAAGGATTGGTCGCTGGTAGGGGAGAGGTACGCGGTCAGAGCCGCCGGCACAGCGGGAGGGCGGCTGCGGTGAATGCTTGCGCCTGCTGGCCGACGAGGAGGCGTGTCTCGCATGAGGCTTGGATCGCGGCCTGTTCGATTGCCGCGACGGCGGCTTCGAGGTCTTCCTCGCTGGTTGCGGAGACGGCGACGAGGCCCGTGTACCGGAGGACGCCGTGTCCCGCGGTGAGGTCGGCTTCCTGCTGCAGCACATCGTGGAATTCGGCGGTCTGCGATGCATCTTCGATCTGTCCGATGCGCTGGCGCTGTGCGGCGTCCGAGATGTGCTCCGTCTTCTTCTTCCGGATGTCGCGTGCGGCCTGATCGGATCGCATCGGCGTGCACAGCAACGAGAACGAACGCTGGATGCCGGTCGAGAGGAGGACCGGGGCGAGGAACCCGGGGTAGACGAGGGACCGCGGCCACTCGGAGATCCACAGCACCGCGTGGTGGGCGGAATCCGTGCGGAGGCGTGACCACGACTCATTCACGGCAAGCGGCCCTGCGGTTGCGAGGGACTGGCCGAGGTCACCGTGTCGCTCGAGAGTGGCGGCGATCGCCGGGTCGTAGGCGGAGCGGAGGATGACAGCGATCTTGCCGCAGGACAGCCAGTTCGTCGGCGCGAGATCTGCCGCACGCAGCGCTGCTACGAGAGTCGACATCTCCTGGCGCAGTACGGCCGCCGCCCCTTTGATTCCGCCGCCGGCTGTGCGGATCTGGCGGGCGGAAGTCTGCATGTCGAGAGACAGAGAGATCGTGGTCGCGTGCCGTTCGCCAGCGGGGCCGGCACGTTCGATCAGTTCGGCGTAGGTCGTGGAGGCCCAGGACCCGTCGTCGGTGCCATGGGCTGCCCACCATTCAGCGAGCCCAGTACCGGAATCGGGCAGCGTCCGTTCGAGGACCTGGAGGGTGGCGACTCGGCCGGATCTGCACACTGTGGCCAGCACGCGGCCCCAGGCGGTGACACGACGTTCTTGCTCGCCGGGATCGAGGAGGATGAATGCGGGGTGCGCGATTGCACAGACGACGGTAAGCGTGCCGGCGTGCGGATCATGCACCATGCCGGCTCCGGTTATCGGGTCGGTGTACTCACGAAGCCTCGCCATATCACCGGGCAGGGCGAGCGTTCCCTCGGGACGCGGGGCGACGATTCGGCGACGGTAGAGCAGTTGGCCGGCTGACCGACGCCAGAGCCACCAGGTCGCGATCGGCAGCCATTCGATGAGCGGGCGCCCGCCGGCAGGAACCCACGTGGCGATCGCTGCGGTGAGCCAGATGGGAGCGGTATACAGAACGAGGGCGCCGCCGCCAGCGTAGAACGCGAACACGAGCGACGCTCCGCCGATCGCGAGCGCGATCAACTGCGCCAGCGTGAGCCCGAGCAGAACGCCGCGACGAGTGAGGCGGGAGAACTTCACCGGCACGATCTCGCCGCCCGTGGGCTGGGGTGCGGATACGTTGCTCATCAGGATCATTCCTTCGGGACAGTTGGAGCAGGCGGTTCGGGAGCAGGGGGAGTCGGATCTGCTGGCGACGGGCTCGGGGCAGGCGTCGCAGGGACAGGAGGCGCTGCGGCTTCGCCGGTCTCAGATACTGCCGGCGCGGCGGTGTCAGAGGGGGTACCGGGCTGCGGCGTCGAATGTGATGCGGATGTCGACTCATCCGAATCGGGGCTGCTGCTTTGCTCCGCGCCCGTCGCCGCTGTCTCAGCCTGCGAGCCGACCTCGTTGCCCATCTTCGGGCCGGCTGTCGCCGTTGCTTCTGCGACTTCTGCTGCGACGAGGGCGGCACCCACAATGGGCACTGCGGCACCTGCGCCAGCAGCCGCACCGGCGCCGGCCTCCGTGCCAGCGGCGGCACCGGTTCCGGCCTCGGCGCCGGTAGCCGACGACGCAGGCGCAGCAGGAGCCGGCGCTGGGTCTGCGGACGCCGGGGTCGTGTCGCCTTTGGGGCCGACCCCGTCGAGGACTTTGGATGGGCCCGCGCCGGTTGGCTTCGATGGGAGGGGCACCGGGCGGTTCATCGCATTCTTCGCATCCTGCTCGCTTCCCATCGCGTGATACATGTCGAAGCCGAGGAACGAGATGAATCGATAGACCATGTACGGCGCGAACGCGGCGATGAACAGCAGCACGATTCCGATGATCGGTTCTGTGACGGAACGCAGGTCCAGCTCGATAGGCGCCGCGATCTGCGTCGTGGCAAGCAGGAACACGATGACGAGGACGAGCTTCGAAAAGATGAGCGCGATCACGAAGGCGGCCCATTTCCCTACCCATCCGCGTGTGACGTCCCATGCCGCACCAGCGAATGCGATTGGTGCGAGCACGATTGCGACGAGCAGCAGAGCCTTGCGGATGAGGAGGCTGAACCAGACGATTGCTG
>JAJUIM010000395.1 GCA_029267645.1 Microbacterium sp. | reverse complement strand
CGGTGCCCGACGAGGCGTAGCGGCGGGCGTCGCTGTGTGCCTGCGAGGCGGCCTGGCGCGCCGCGTCGCGGGCGCGCCGCGCCGACGCGAGCGCGCGCTCGGGGGCGCTCTGCCGCAGCGCAAGCGCCTCGTCGAGCGCCGCCTGGGCCTCGGCGAGGCGCGTGCGCGCCGAGTATCCGACCGCGCCGCGCCTTGTGCGCACGAGCTGATCGGCCGACGAGATCTGCGACGAGGCCTGCCGGACGGCCTGTTCGATCTGGGCGTCGCGGCGCTGCCTGGCTTCCTCGGCCTCGCGGGCGGTCGCGAGCGCGGCGTCCATCTGGTCGTTCGCGGCGTCGAGCGCCTCGACGACGAGGAGCGGCGTGCGCTCGCCGCCCTGGAGGTTCGTGCGCGCCCTGTCGATGTGCTCGCGCGTCGCGGTGATCGCGCGGGCGAGGCGCCCGTCGGGATCCGCGACGCCCTGCGCCGAGCGGATGTCGTTCTCGAGGTCGGCGATCGTCTCGCGGGCGTCCTTCTCGGCCGCCGCGAACGTCGCCGCGAGGCCCGTGACGGCGGTCACGAGGTCGTCGAGCTGCCCGAACGCCTGCTCGGCCTCGTGCAGGTCGAGCGCCGCGTCGCCGCGCGCGCCCGAGGCGAGATTGTCGCGCGCCTCGGCGAGCCGCACGTCGATGAACTCGAGGCGCGACGCGGCCTCCTCGGCGTTGTCGTCGACGTCGTCGAGCGCGGGCGATGCGTAGGTCTGCCGCAGGCGGGCGATCTCGGCTGTGATGCGCTCGGGGCCGTCGGCGGCCTGGGCGCGCTGCTGCGTGAGCCGAGCGAGCACGTCGTCGGCGTTCTGCTCGATCGCGCGCAGGGCGTCGAACGACTCGGCCTTCTCGTCGAGCTCCGCGTCGGCCTTCTCGAGCAGCCACACGATCTTGCCGTACTGCTCGCGCTGCTCGTCGAGCGTCTCGGGCTCGGTGTCCTCGAGCTGCTGCTGGATGAGGAAAGAGCGGTTGAGCGCCTCGCGGGCGGAGGCGAGCGCTTTCTCGTAGTCGGCGACGGACTCGGATCCGAACTGAGCGACGGCGAAGCCGAGCTCCTGCTCGGCCGTGCGAAGCGAGTCGTCCATCTCGACGAGCAGGCCGGCCGCGCGCGTGCGGAAGTCGTCGACCTCGGCCTGCAGCTTCTCGCGCGCCTCGCGCTCCTCGCGGCGCTTCTTCGCCGCGCCCGCGAGGGCGAGGCCGCCCGCGACCGCCGCGCCGACCACGACGACGCCGCCGATGATCCACCAGATGACGTAGCTCGGCGCCGCCTGGTCGCGCAGCGAGCCGGCGGCCGCGTCGACCGCGCCGGCCCAGTCGTCGTTCGACAGCGCCGACCCCGCGGCCTCTTCGACGGCGACGAGCTCGCTCTCGCTGAGCGGCCCCTGCGGGGGCGCCGACAGGTACAGCTGGCGACCCTCGGTCGAGATCGCGAGCAGGTACTGCTCGTCGCCGAGCCCGTTCATCTCGGCCGTCGCGTCGGCCCACTCGCCCGCATCGGACGGGGCCGTGAAGGCGTCGACGAACACGACCCACAGCTGCAGGCCGCTCTCGCTCGACAGCTGCGACAGGCGATCCTGCGCCTGCTGCTCCTCGTCGGGCGTGAGCGCGTCGGCCTCGTCGAGCACGTAGCCGCTGCCGAGCTGCGGCGGCTCGGCAGCCGAGGCCGCGCCGGGCGCCAGAACGAGAGCGGCGACGCCGAGCGCCGTGAACAGGTGTGCGAGTCGAGAACGCATGTGGGACCCTCCGAGAAGCCTCTCCCCAGATCCTAGAGACGACGGGTGACATCGCACGGGCGATTCACCCGCGATTCACCCCTCACCGCCTACGCTCGAGGTGATGTTCGAAGACAGGTACGGATCCGATGTGCTCGCCGCGGGGTGGCGCGACAAGGGCAAGAAGACGTCGAAGCCGGTCGCTGCCGAGATCGACCTCGTCGTCGAGGTCGCGGGCGACGGCTGGTGCGGCGCGATCACACGCGTCGAGGCCGGCAACGTCGAGCTCGAGGACTGGAAGGGGCGCAGGCGCCAGTTCCCGCTCGGCGCCGGATTCCT
>JAJUIM010000379.1 GCA_029267645.1 Microbacterium sp. | reverse complement strand
CTCGTCGTCGCCGAGGTCGCCGTCACGGGCGGCCACGCCGACAGCGTGACGCTGCGCAACGTGCCCGCGTTCGTCGTCGGGCTGGATCGCGCGGTCGACGTCCCCGGCTACGGCCGCGTGTCGTACGACCTGGCCTTCGGCGGCAACTTCTACGCGTTCGTTTCGCTCGACAGCCTCGGGCTGCCGTTCGACCGCGCACGCAAGGACGACCTCCTGCGGGCGGGCCTCGCGATCATGGAGGCGATTGGCGCCGATGACGCGCCCGTGCACCCGCTCGACCCCGGCATCCGCGAATGCCATCACGTGTACCTCGAGGCGCCGGGCTCGACCGCCGTGCGCTCGCGGCACGCCATGGCGATCCACCCCGGGTGGTTCGACCGCTCGCCCTGCGGCACCGGGACGAGCGCGCGCATGGCGCAGCTGCACGCTCGCGGCGAGCTCGCGGTCGGCGCCGATTTCGTCAACGAGTCGTTCATCGGCACCTCGTTCACGGGGCGCCTCGACGGCGAGACGAGCGTCGCGGGGATCCCCGCCGTCACGCCGCTCATCACGGGGCGCGCGTGGGTGACGGGGACGGCGCAGTACATGCTCGATCCCACCGACCCGTTCCCCGAGGGCTTCCTGCTGTGACGGCCGGAGTCCCGATCATCGACGCCGCCGCGATCGACGGCGCCCTCACCCGAGCCGACGCCGTCGCGGCGATCGAGGACGCGCTGCGAGGCGGCCAGGACGTCGAGGCCGACACGCCGCGGCTCTTCCGGCGGCTCGAGGCCGGCGAGTTCCTGCTCATGCCGGCCGAGTCGGCGGGCCACGCCGGCGTGAAGGTCGCGACCGTCGCGCCGGGCAACCCCGCGAACGGCCTGCCGAAGATCCAGGCGTGGTACCTCGTCTTCGACGCCGCGACCCTCAGCCCCGTCGCGATCCTCGACGGGACGAGCCTCACGACGCTCCGCACGCCCGCCGTGACGGGCGCCGCCGTGCGCGCGCTCCTGCGATCCGACCCGCGCGGCGCGCGCGATCGCATCGATCGCCTCGCGGTCCTCGGATCCGGCCCGCAGGCCGAGGCGCACGTGCGCACGCTCGCGGACATCCTCTCCGTCGGCCGCGTCGACGTCGTCGGGCGCACGCCGGAGCGCGTGCGCGCCTGCGTCGACGCGCTCGCGAGCGCCGGCATCGATGCCCGCGTCGGCTCGCGGAGCGACCTCCCGCTCGCCGACGTGATCGTGACCACGACGTCGTCGGCAGAGCCCGTCGTGGATCTCGCAGACGTGGCGCCGAACGCGGTCGTCGCGGCAATCGGCGCGCACGGCGCCGACGCGCGCGAACTCGGGGCCGACCTCGTGCGCGCCGCCGACGTCGTCGTCGAGGCCCGAGCGTCCGCGTGGCGCGAGTCGGGCGATCTGCTGCTCGCCCGGCCGGCCGACGACTGGCGCCGCGAGGGGCGCGTCGCCAACCTGCGGGAGCTGGTCGCGGAAGGGATCCGCCGTCGCGAGGGCGTCCCCGCCGTGTACACGGGCGTGGGGATGTCCTGGGAGGATCTGGCGGTCGTCGAGCGGGTTCTCGATACCATCCGTACGCAGGGCACGGAGATCGGCGACGGGAGATGACGATGACGCAGGAAGCCGGATTCACGGTGGTGCCGCTGGCGAAGCAGCCGAACATCCGCGACACGGTCAAGGAGGCGCTGCGCTCCGCCATCATCAGCGGCGAGATGCAGCCCGGCCAGGTGTACTCCGCGCCGCGCCTCGCGAAGCAGTTCGGCGTCTCCGCGACGCCGATCCGCGAGGCCATGCTCGAGCTCGCGCGGCAGGGCCTCGTCGAGGTGATGCCCAACCGCGGGTTCCAGGTGACCGAGGTCTCGCGCACCGACCTCGAGGAGGTCACGCAGCTGCGCCTCCTGCTCGAGCCGCCCGCCGTCGAGACCGCGACCCCGCTGATCCCGAGCGAGGCGTTCGCCGAGCTGCGGGCGATGTGCGACGAGATCGTGCGCAGGGCCGACGAGGGCGACCTCGTCGCCTACCTCACGGCCGACGCGGGCTTCCACCTCGCCCTCGTCCGCCACGCCGGGAACGCCCGGCTCACCGAGCTCGTCGCGTCGCTGCGCTCGGAGACGCGCCTCTTCGGCCTCTCGGGCCTCGCGGCGAGCGGGCAGCTGTCGGCATCCGCCCGCGAGCACATCACGATGCTCGAAGCGATCGAGGCCCG
>JAJUIM010000388.1 GCA_029267645.1 Microbacterium sp. | reverse complement strand
GAGGAGCAGCCAGGGCGCGACGAGGAACGCGTCCCACACCGAGGCGCGCACCGCCATGTCGACGAGCAGCCACGCGCTCACCCCCGCCGCGAGCACGAACCACACCCACCCCAGAGACGAGCGGAACACGTACTTGTCGGCGGATCTCGGCATGACGACAAGCCTACGAAACGCCGCTGGGCGCCCTCCCCGTGCGGGGAGGACGCCCAGGAGATCCCTCGGTTCAGGCGCCGAGGGCGTGATCCCGGCCGGGGATGGCGTCGAGCAGGCGCTGCGTGTACTCCTCCTCGGGGGCGTCGAACACGCGATCGACCGAGCCCTGCTCGACGACGCGACCCTTCTCCATGACGCAGACGAGGTCGGCCGCGACGCGCACGACCGCGAGGTCGTGCGTGATGAAGAGGTACGTCAGGTCGAGCTCGTCCTGCAGCTCGGCGAGCAGCTGCAGGATCTGGTCCTGTACGAGCACGTCGAGCGCCGACACGGCCTCGTCGAGCACGACGATCGAGGGCTTGAGCGCGAGCGCACGCGCGATCGCGATGCGCTGGCGCTGGCCGCCCGACAGCTCGTTCGGGTAGCGCCACGCGAGCTCGCGCGGCAGCGCCACCTGCTCGAGCAGCTCGAACACCCGCTCGCGCCGCGACGCCTGGTCGCCCACGCGGTGCAGCTTGAGCGGCTCGGCGATCAGCGCCGCGATCGACCGCATGGGGTCGAGCGAGCCGTACGGATCCTGGAACACGGGCTGCATGCGCCCGCGCAGCTCGAAGACGTCGCGGGTCGACATGTCGGTCGTCTCGCGCCCCTCGATCCGCACGGATCCGCTCGTCGGCTTCTCGAGCTGCAGCACCATCTTCGCGACGGTCGACTTGCCCGATCCCGACTCGCCGACGAGGGCGAGCGTCTTGCCCTTGGGGATCTGGAACGAGACGTCGTCGACGGCGCGGAACGGCTCGCTGCGCAGGCCGCCCTTGCGGATCGAGAAGTCCTTCGTGAGCCCCTCGACCTCGACGACGGGCGCCTGGCCGAGGATCGCCGACGTCTCCTGCACCTCGCCGCGCGCGACGACGGACGACTGGATCCGCTTCGACGCGAGGCTCGGCGCGGCCGCCACGAGGCGCTGCGTGTACGGGTGCTGCGGCTCCTCGAGGATCTCGCGGCTCGGCCCCGACTCGACGATCTCGCCCTGGCTCATGACGATGATGCGGTCGGCGCGCTCGGCGGCGAGGCCGAGGTCGTGCGTGATGAAGAGCACCGAGGTGCCCTTCTCGCGCGTGAGCGTCGCGAGGTGATCGAGGATCACCTGCTGCACCGTCACGTCGAGCGCGCTCGTCGGCTCGTCCGCGATCAGCAGCTTCGGGTCGGCTGCGAGGCCGATGCCGATGAGCGCGCGCTGACGCATGCCGCCCGAGAACTGGTGCGGGAACTGGTGCATCCGGCGCTCGGCGTCGGCGAGGCCCGCATTCTGCAGCACCTCGATCGCGAGGCGCTCGACCTCCTTGCGATTCGACGCGAGGCCGTTCGCGCGGATCGTCTCCTTGACCTGGAAGCCGATCGACCACACGGGGTTGAGGTTCGACATCGGGTCCTGCGGCACGTAGCCGATCTCGCGCCCGCGGATCGCCTCGATCTCGCGCCGCGACGCGGTCGTGAGCTCGCGCCCGTCGAGGCGGATGGATCCGCCCGTCACGGTTCCCGTGCCCGGCAGGAGGTCGATGATCGACGTCGCCGTCGTCGACTTGCCGGATCCCGACTCGCCGACGATCGCGACCGTCTCGCCCTCGTACACCTCGAGGTCGACGCCATGCACGACCTCGCGCGCCTTCTTGCCGCGACCGAACGAGATCTTCAGGTCGCGGACCTGCAGCAGCGGCTCGTTGCTCATCGTTCGGCCCTCGCCTTCGGATCCAGGGCGTCGCGAAGCACTTCGCCCAACATGATGAATGCCAGCACGGCCGCCGTCAGCGCGAGCGACGGCCAGAACAGCGTCATGGGCGACGTGCGGATCGTGGTCTGCGCCTGGCTGATGTCGGCGCCCCACGACACGACGTTGCCGCCCAGGCCGACGCCGAGGAACGACAGCACCGACTCGGCGACGATGGCGTTGCCGAGGCCGATCGTCGCGACGACGAT
>JAJUIM010000227.1 GCA_029267645.1 Microbacterium sp. | reverse complement strand
TCCATCCCCGCCGCCGAGCGCGTCGGGCTGTTCCGCACGATCTGGAACCACCGCGCCGTGCTCGCGCGGCTCGGGCTCGCGGGCGCGTCGCTCGCGTCGGTGCGCGCCGGCCGCCAGGCGATCCTGCCCCTGTGGGGCCTGTCGATCGGCCTCGACTCGGCGAACACGGCGCTCATCGTCGGCATCGCGGGCGCCGTCGAGTTCTCGCTCTTCTACGCGAGCGGCCAGGTGATGGACCGCTTCGGGCGCATCTGGGCGACCGTGCCGTCGATGCTGCTCATGGGCCTCGCGTTCGCGAGCCTCTCCTTCACGCACGACGTCGACATGGCCGCGATGTGGTTCGGAGTGTTCGCGATCGTGGTCGGCGTCGGCAACGGGCTGTCATCGGGCGCGCTCTTGACGATCGGATCCGACATCGCGCCCGCGCAGAACACGGCCTCGTTCCTGGGCGCCTGGCGCACGCTGACCGACGGCGGCGCCGCGCTCACGCCGCTCGTGGTGTCGGGCGTGACGGCGATCGCGTCGCTGTCGGTCGCGACGGGCATCGTCGGCGTCATCGGTGTCATCGGCGCCGCGGCCTTCCTGCGCTGGGTGCCGCGATACGCCCCGGGGCCGCAGCGCTGATCTCATCCGGCGAGCGCCGCGCGGCTCGTCGACGTCGCCCGGAGGTCGACCGACGCGGGCACGGCGATGCCGAGGAGGAACGGCTGCCATTCGGCCGCGACCGTCGCCCGCGCCGTCGACTCGCTCGCCGTGTCGACGCCGACGAGCACGGCGTCGCCCGGCGCGACGTCGAGCACCTCCTGGGCCTGCCGCGCGGCCGTCGCGGGGTCGAGGCGGATGCTCGGGCCCGCGTCGCCCGCGACGATCTCGAACCCGTCGGACGCGGCGAGCGCCGCGGCGTCCGCGAGCGCGTCAACGCGCTTCTGCGCGACGAAAAGCGACAGCGCGTTGATCGCGACGAGGATCACCGCGAGGCCGAGCGCTGCGTACCCGGCGACGAGGGGCAGCACGCTGCCGCGCTCGTCGTCGCGGAGCGGGGCGATCACGATCCCTCCGTCAGCCGCTCGACGCGATAGGTCGCCGTGCCGTCGACCGGCACGCTGAGCGATTCCGACAGCCCGAGCACGTCGGGCACGAGCGGCAGGGCGACCTGCTCGGACACCGTGACGACGATGACGGATCCGGCCGCGGGGCAGCCGCGCGTCGCGGGCGCGCATTCGACCATCACGTCGAGGCCCGGGCCGTCGAGGCCGTACGCCTCGGCGACCGCGTCGCGCACGACGTGCGGCGGCACCTCGTCGCCGGCCGCCATCGCGCGGGCGACGAAGCGGGCGACCGACTCGGTGCCGATCGCGGCGTTCTGCACCATGCCGAGCGCGACGATGATGTACACGAGGGGCGCGAGCAGGATGAGCCCGCCCGCGAGGAACTCGAGCGACGCGCTCCCCCGCTCTCTGTCCTCAGCCGAAGCGCTCGACGGGCGCATGCGCCGTCACCACCGTTCCCGAGGGCACGCCGAGCAGGCCGACGAGCGGCAGCCGGGCCGAGAGGTCGACGCGCACCATGTCGACGCCGTCGACGCGGCTGCGGCTGAACATCGCCCAGCCGACGATGTCGCTGCCGAGGGCGCGCTCGACGACGTCCCGCGCGCGGTGCTCTGCCTCGGCGTTCGACGTGTCGGCGAGCGCGGCGTGGAAGGCGGCCTCGACTGCGGCGTCCTGCACGACGCCCCGCGCGTACACGGCGAAGCCGAGCTGCAGCACGCCGAGCGTGAGTGCCGTGAGCATGACGCCGACGAGGATGAACTCCGCCGGGGCCGACCCGCGCTCCGCGTCGCGGCGGAGGTCGGTGCGCATCACATGCCCGTGACGCGGTCCATCGCCTGCTGGAACAGCCCCGTGAGCGCGGGCCCGGCGAGCGCCCAGACGGCGACGACGATCGCGGCGGTCATGAGCGTGACGAGCACCCATCCGGGGATGTCGCCGGCGTCGTCGTCGCGGAGTTCGCCCCACGCCGTGCGGAGCCTGGTCGTCGTGCGCCGCGCGCGGCGTGCGAGTCGTTCGAACATGGGCGGTTCCTTTCGTGGAGGGTCAGAATCCGAGCTGCAGCATCGCGATGCCCGGGTAGATGGCGAACAGGACCGAGAGGGGCAGGAGGCCGAACACGAGCGGGATCATCATGAGGATCTCTTTGCGCCCCGCGGTCTCGATGAGGGTTCGCTTGGCGTCTTCTCGCGCATCGGCCGCCTGCGCCTGCAGCGTCTCGGCGAGCGGGGACCCGCGCTCGATGGCGGAGACCGCGTGGTCGATGGCACGCGTGAGCGTGGGGGCGTCGACGCGCCGCGTCATGGCCGTGAGCGCGTCGGTGAGCGTCGCGCCCGTGTCGACCTCGACCGTGACGGCGCGCAGCTCGGTCGTGAGCTCGCCGGACCCGACGGCCGCGACGCGGCGCACGCTGCCGAGGATGCCCTCGCCCGCGGACAGGCACAGCGCGAGGAACTCGAGCACGGTCGGCAGCTCCTCCTCGATCCGTGCCACGCGGGCCTTCGCCTGGGAGGTGAGGAGGGCATCGCACGCGACGATCCCGCCGAGCGCCGCCGCGACGGGGAGCGCGAACGCGGCCGGCGCGAGCCTGCCGGTCGCCCAGAGGAGGCCGACCGTCGCGGCGCCGGCGCACGCGCTCCCGACGGTCCACGTGAGCTGACGCCCGCGGAACGCCGCGAGGTCGACGGGCCGGCCCGCCTGCGCGAGGCGACGCTCGAGCGCGTCGGCCCCGCCGAGCAGCTGCGCGAAGCGCCGCTGGGCCCGCTGCCAGAGCGAGCGCGCGCCGCCCGCGAGCGCGAGGGTCGGGTCCGAGATCGTGCGCGGCAGGGTCGTGCCCGCGGGATCCGTGACGTCGCGGATGTACGGCCCGATGCGCACGACCGCGGCCGGCGCGCGCCACGTGGGCAGCGCGGCGAGCACGAGCCACACGCCCGTGCCGAGTGCGCCTCCCAGCAGCACCGCGAGCGCGATCTCCTGCAGCGTCACGCGAACCACCGCCGCGGCTCGGGCAGGCGACCCACTCGGATCATGATGCGGTACGACACGACCGACACGACGGCGCCCACGACGATGAGCGTCACGCCGGCCGGGCTCGAGTAGGCGGCCGCCCCCTCGGGGCGCAGCGAGAGCATGCCGAGCACCACCCACGGCGCCACCACGCCGAGGACGGCGGCGCCCTTCGTCCACGACTGCTTCGACTCGACCTCTCCGCGGAGCGCCGCGTCGGCGCGGATGGAGGCGGACAGCGCGCGCAATACCGACACGAGCTCGGTGCCGCCGACCTCTCTCGCCATGCGGAGCGTCTCGATGATGCGGTCGGCCATGGGGTCGGCGAGGGTCTGCTTCAGGCGGTCGGCGCTCGATGCGAAGTGTCCCGAGGCGCGCATGTCGCGGTCGAACTGCGCGAACGCGGCGCGCACGGGCGCCGGCGCCGACTCGCCGAGCCCCGCGACGGCGTCCGGCAGCGAGAGCCCCGCGCGCACGGATCCCACGAGCAGGTCGCAGACGTCGGGCCAGATCGCGCGCCGCGACCGCACGAGGCGCGCCGCACGCGAGCGCAGCCACAGCGGCGGCGCACCTGCGCCCGCAACGGCCGCGAGCAGC
>JAJUIM010000138.1 GCA_029267645.1 Microbacterium sp. | reverse complement strand
CGACGGCGCCGTACCGAAGCGGGCAAGCGCGAGCCCCGCCGCGACGAACGCGATCCACGCGAGGAACGGGTAATGCCAGCCGATGAGATCGCTCACGACGCGTCCCTCGTCGCTCGCCCAGAAGCGGGACGCGTCGATCGCGTCCACGAGGAACGGCGCGACGAGAGCGACCGCGGCCGCGATGCCCGCGAGCAGCGCGGGCCGCAGACCGAGCAGCGGCAGCGCGAGCAAGAACAGGATCCCGTACGCAGGAAGGATCACGTATACGGGCGCGGGCAGCATCCACAGGACGACGCCGAGCGCGAAGATCGCCGCGGCGCGCGCCGCGATCCGCCGGCGGTCGAGCGCGAGACGAGCGCGACCGTGGGGACGGTCGCCGCCCGTCATGAGGCCGAGCGAGACGCCCGCGAGCGTCGCGAAGAGGATCGACGAGTTGCCGTGCACGGCCGCCGTCCACGTGCCGGGATCCGACCACGAGAAGCGCGGCGCCGTCACGAGGACGTGCGCCGCGAACATGCCGAAGACGGCGAGGCCGCGGGCCAGGTCGATGCCCGGCTCGCGGCCTCGCCGTTCTGCCACTACTCCCCCTGCTGGCGCAGCAGCCAGACGAGGAGCGCCTTCTGCGCGTGCAGGCGGTTCTCCGCCTCGTCCCAGATCACGCTCTGCGGGCCGTCGATCACCTCGGAGTCGACCTCGTAGCCGCGATCGGCGGGCAGGCAGTGGATGAAGATCGCGTCGTCCTTCGCGCGCGCCATGAGCTCGGTCGTGACCTTGTAGCCGCCGAGGTCGCGCAGGCGCTGCGCCTTCTCCTCCTCCTTGCCCATCGACACCCAGGTGTCGGTGACCATGACGTCGGATCCGTCGGCCGCGGCCTCGACGTCGGTGAGGATCGTGACGGATCCGCCCGTCTCCTCGCCGATGCGGCGCGCGTCTTCGACGATGTCGGCCCGCGGCTGGTAGCCCTCGGGGCTCGCGACGCGCACGTGCATGCCCGCCATGACGCCCGACAGCACGTACGAGTGCGCCATGTTGCTGCGCCCGTCGCCGTAGAACGTCATCGTGAGGCCCTGCGTCGCGCCCTTGTGCTCGCGGATCGTGAGGATGTCGGCGAGCAGCTGGCACGGGTGGAAGTCGTCGCTCAGGGCGTTGACGACCGGCACCCGCGTGCCCTCGGCCATCTCCTCGAGGCCCTTCTGCGCGTAGGTGCGCCACACGATCGCCGAGACCTGGCGCTCGAGCACGCGCGCCGTGTCGGCCGGCGTCTCCTTGCCGCCAAGCTGGCTCGACGCGGTCGTGATGATGAGCGGGGATCCGCCGAGGTCGGCGATGCCGACCGCGAACGACACGCGCGTGCGCGTCGACGACTTGTCGAAGATCACCGCGACCGTCTGCGGGCCCGCGAGGGGCTGCTGGGCCCAGCGGTCGCGCTTCAGCTCGGCGGCGAGGTCGAGGATCTCGGCCTGCTCGGCGGGCGTGATGCTGTCGTCGCGCAGGAAGTGGCGGGTCATGCGGGGGTCTCCTGGGTCTGGGCGGCGGCCACGGCGTCGAGCGCCTGGCCGAAGAGGTCGAGGAACTCGGCGATCTCGTCGTCGCCGATCGTGTACGCGGGCGCGAGGCGGATCACGTCGGGCGCCGGCGCGTTCACGACGAGCCCGCGGCGGAACGCCTCGGATGCGACGTCGGCCGCGACAGGGCGCTCGAGCACGATGCCGATCAGCAGGCCCGCGCCGCGCGTCGACGCCACGAGCGGCAGGCCGCTCACGGCCTCGCGCAGCTCGGCCCCACGGGCGGTCACGTTCTGCAGCACGCCGGCCGTCTCGATGTGCTCGAGCACCGCATTGGCGACCGCGCTCGCGAGCGGGTTGCCGCCGAACGTCGAGTTGTGGGTGCCGGGGTAGAACAGATCGCTCGCGTCGCCGAACGTGATCATGCCGCCGAGCGGGAAGCCCGCCCCGACGGCCTTCGCGAACGTCAGCGCGTCGGGCGTGATGCCCTCGCGCTGGAACGCGAACCACTCGCCCGTGCGGCCGGATCCGGTCTGCACCTCGTCGACGATGAGCAGCGCGTCGTGGGCCGTCGCGAGCTCGCGGGCGCGGCGGAGGAAGCCCTCGGGCAGCTCGACGACGCCGGCCTCGCCCTGGATCGGCTCGATGAAGATCGCGGCGATGTCGCCGCCCGCGAACGCCTCTTCGAGCGCCGCGATCGTGCGAGCAACCGACTTCGTGCCCGGCACGAGCGGCGCGAACGGATCCTGGTACGCCGCCTTGGGCGTGATCGACAGCGCACCCATCGAGCGCCCGTGGAACGCGCCCTCGAGGCTGAGGATCGTCGTGCGGCCCGAGCGCCCGCCGTGCAGGCGCGCGAGCTTCATGGCCGTCTCGTTCGCCTCCGTGCCGGAGTTCGCGAGGAAGACGCGCCCGCGATCCCCCGTGCCCGCGAGGCGCTTGAGGCGCGCGGCCAGCTCGAGCTGCTGCGGCGAGGCGAAGTAGTTCGACACGTGCGCGAGGCGCGCGGCCTGGCGCGAGACCGCCTCGACGAACACGGGGTGCGCGTGCCCGAGGCTGTTGACGGCGATGCCGCCGAGAAAGTCGAGGTAGCGCGTGCCCTCGACGTCCCACACGTGCGAGCCCTCGCCGCGCTCGAGGTTCGCGAGGCGACCGCCGAGGCTCATCAGATCGCGGCCCGCTGCCGAGGTCCAGTCGTTCGTCATGATGCCACGACCTCCGTTCCGATTCCGTTGCTGGTGAACAGCTCGACGAGCACCGAGTGCGGCACGCGTCCGTCGATGATCGACGCCTTCTCGACCCCGTCCTCGACCGCGTCGAGGCACGCCTGCATCTTCGGGATCATGCCCGACTCGAGCTTGGGCAGGAGCTCGCGCAGCTCGCTCGACGTGAGGTGTGACACGAGCGAGTCGCGGTTCGGCCAGTCGGCGTACAGGCCCGCGACGTCCGTGAGGATCACGAGCTTCTTTGCACCGAGCGCACGGGCGAGCGCGCTCGCCGCCGCGTCGGCGTTGATGTTGAGGGTGTGCCCCGGGTTGTCGAGGTCGGGCGCGACGCCCGCGACGACCGGGATCCTGTCGGCGCGCAGGTGGTCGATGACGGGCGTCGGATCCACCGTCACGACGTTGCCCACGCGGCCGAGGCTCTCCTCGACGCCGTCGATCACGACGCCGCGGCGGCGGCCGCCGAACAGCGCCGCGTCCTCGCCCGAGAGGCCGACCGCGAACGGTCCGTGGGAGTTGATCTTCGCCACGAGCTGCGGGTTGATCTGGCCCGTGAGCACCATGCGCACGACGCTGATCGCCTCGGTCGACGTGACGCGGTACCCGCCCTTGAACTCGCTCGGGATCGCGAGGCGGTCGAGCATGTTCGAGATCTGCGGGCCGCCGCCGTGCACGACGACGGGCTTGATGCCGACGTATCGCAGGTAGGCGATGTCGGCCGCGAACGCGTCCTGCAGCTCCTCCGAGATCATCGCGTTGCCGCCGTACTTCACGACGACGATCTCGTCGCGGTACTGCTTGAGCCACGGAAGCGACTCGATGAGGGTCGAAGCCTTGAACTCGGCTTCCTCGGGGCTCGTCTGCTGCAGATCGATCGGTGTCATGAAGAGTAGGCGCTGTTCTCGTGGACGTAAGCGTGCGTGAGGTCGTTCGTCATGATCGTCGCGGTCGCATCCCCGACGAACAGGTCGATGAGGACGTGCGTGTCGCGCGGCACGAGGTCGACCTCCTCGCGCGGGCGGTCGGGACCGCCCTGCGAGCACACGCGCACGCCGTTGATCGTGACATCGACGCCGTACGGGTCGAACTCGGCGCTCGTCGTGCCGATCGCCGCGAGCACGCGGCCCCAGTTGGGGTCGTTGCCGAAGATCGCCGTCTTGAAGAGGTTGTTGCGGGCGACCGCGCGGCCGACCTCGAGCGCGTCGTCCTCCGACGCGGCGTGCGCGACCTCGATGCGGATGTCGTGGCTCGCGCCCTCCGCGTCGTGCATGAGCTGCGCCGCGAGGTCGAGGCACAGGCTCGTGAGCTCCTCGACGAACGCCTCGTCGTCGGGCACGACGCCCGACGCGCCGCTCGCGAGCAGCGTGACCTGGTCGTTCGTCGACATCGCGCCGTCGGAGTCGAGGCGGTCGAAGCTCATCCGGGTCGCCGCCCGCAGGTGCCGGTCGGCCTGCTCGGGGGCCAGCTCGGCGTCGGTCGTGATGACGACGAGCATCGTCGCGAGGCCCGGCGCGAGCATGCCCGCGCCCTTCGCCATGCCGCCGATCGTCCAGCCGTCGCGCGAGCGCACGGCCTGCTTGGGCACCGTGTCGGTCGTCATGATCGCGGCGGCGGCGTCGGATCCGCCCTCTGTCGACAGCGCGTCGGCCGCGGCGACCGTGCCCTCGAGCACGCGGGAGCGGAAGCGCTCGTCGCCGGTGCCGATGAGGCCGGTCGAGCAGACGAGGACGTCGCCGGCGCTCACGCCGAGGCGCTCGGCGGCGGTCTCGGCCGTGAGGTGCGAGGTCTGGAACCCGAAGGATCCCGTGAAGCAGTTCGCGCCGCCCGAGTTGAGCACGACGGCCTCGACGACGCCGTCGGACACGGCCTGCTGCGACCACATGATGGGGTTGGCCTTCGCGCGGTTCGACGTGAACACCGCGGCGCCCGTCTTCTGCGGGCCCTTGTTCACGACGAGCGCGACGTCGGGCTTGCCCGTGCTCTTGAGACCAGCTGCGACGCCGGCGGCCTCGAATCCCTGGGGTGCGGTGACGCTCACGGCGCGACTCCGTTCACGGTCAGCGCGCGATCCTCGGGGAGGCCGAGCGCGATGTTCATCGACTGGATTGCGGCGCCCGCCGTGCCCTTCGCGAGGTTGTCGACCGCCGTGACCACGACGACGCGGCCCGCGGCGCGGTCGATCGCGAGGCCCATGAGGGCGGTGTTCGCGCCCGTGACGTCGGCCGTGCGGGGCACCTGGCCCTCGGGCAGCAGCTGCACGAACGTCTCGTCGCCGTACGCCGCCTCCCACGCGTCGCGGATCTGCGCGTCGGTGACGCCGTCCGCGATCGGCGCAGTCGTCGTCGCGAGGATCCCCCGCGCCATCGGCACGAGCACGGGCGTGAACGACACGCGCGGATCCGCCGCCCCGGCACCCCGCAGCGCCTGCTGGATCTCGGGGATGTGGCGGTGCGAGCCGCCGACCGCGTAGGGGTTCGCGGATCCCATCAGCTCGCTGCCGAGCAGGTGGGTCTTCAGCGACTTACCGGCGCCCGACGGGCCGACCGCGAGCACCGTGACGATGTCGTGCGGGTCGATCACGCCGGCGGCGACGCCCGGGACCATGCTGAGCGCGACCGTCGAAGCGTTGCAGCCGGGCGCCGCGATCCGCGTCGCGCCCACGAGCGACTCGCGCTGCTTGCGACCGTCGACGATGAGCTCGGGCACGCCATACGCCCATGGCTCGTGGAAGTGGCCGCCGTAGAACTGATTCCAGGCGTCCTCGCTCGTGAGGCGGTGGTCGGCCCCCGCATCGATCACGAGCCCGACGTCGCCCAGCGCGTCGGTGTACTGGCCCGACTGCCCGTGCGGCAGCGCCAGGAAGACGATGTCGTGCCCCGCGAGGACCTCGGGGGTCGTCGGCTGCAGCTCGAGGTGCCGCAGCGAACGCAGGTGCGGCTGATGAGCGACGAGGGGATCCCCCGCGT
>JAJUIM010000221.1 GCA_029267645.1 Microbacterium sp. | reverse complement strand
GGCGAGCTCGCCGGCGCCGCCCGAGAGCGCCGTCGCGCCGTCGGCGACCTGGCGGGCGCCGGGCGCGAGCTGGGCAGCGCCGTCGGACAGGCTCGTCGCGCCGCCCGAGAGCTGCTGCGCGCCGCCGTCCACCTCGGTCGCGACCGCGCCGAGCTGGGCCACGCCGTCGGCGACGCCGCGCGCGCCGGGGGCGAGCTGCTCGAGCTGCGCGCACAGCTCGGCAGAGCCGCCGAGCGCGGCGCAGTTCGCGGCCACCTGCTCGAGGCCCGTCGCCACCTGGGCGGACGACGCCGCGAGGCCGGGCTGGTCGGCGGATCCGTTGAGCCCCGCGGCGAGGCCCGCAGTGCCCTCTGCGACGCCCGTCGCGCCCGTCGCGAGCTCCGCGGCGCCCGACTGCAGGCCGTCGATCCCATCGGCGACCTGCGTCGCGCCGGTCCCGAGCTCGTCCGCGCCCGTCTGCAACCCGTCCGCGCCGTCGGCGACCTGCGTCGCGCCTGTCGCCAGCTCGCCGGCGCCGGAGGTCAGCCCCTCGATGCCGTCCGCGAGCTGGGACGCGCCGCCCGCGAGCCCCGGCTGGTCGTCCGTGCCGTTGAGGCCCTCGTCGAAGGCGGCGACGCCGTCGGCGACCTGCGCGGATCCGTCCGCGAGGCCGGGCTGCCCGCCGGTGCCGTTGAGGCCCTGGTCGACCTGCGCGAGGCCGCCCGCGAGCTGGGCCGCCCCGCCCGCGAGCTCGCCCGCGCCGACGCCCAGCGCGGACGCGCCCTCGCCGAGCTGCGCGGTGCCGTTCGCGAGTTCGCCCGCGCCGGCCGCGGCCTGGTCTGCGCCCATCGCGAGCTGGCCGATGCCGTCGCCGAGCTGCGTGATGCCCGATCCGAGCTCGCCCGCGCCGTCGCCCAGCTGGTCGGCGCCCTCTCGGGCGTCGCCCGCGCCGTCCGCGAGCTGCGTCGCGCCGTCGGCGGCGTCGCCCAGCTGGTCGCCGAGCTGCGTGAAGCTCACGAACACGTTCTCGAGCGTCGCCTCCGACAGGGTCGCGCTCATCGCGTCCGACGCGATGGCCGACACCTGCTGCATGATCGCGCCGTCGAAGATGCGCGCCTCGGTCGACGTCTCGACGTCGATCGTCGCCGACGTCGGCGTCTCGGATCCTTGGATCGCGTTCGCGGACGACATGGCCGCCTCGCTGAAGTCCTCCGGGATCGTCACGACGGCCTGGTAGGTGCCGTCGTCGACGCCCTCGGACGCGTCGTCGGCGTTCGAGATCACCCACGTGATGTTGCTGTCGGCGTCGTCGGATCCCTCGACGAGCCCCGCCGCGAGCTGGCGCCCGAGCGGCGCGAGCTGCCCGTCGATCTCGACGCCCTCGTCGTCGTTCACGATCGCGGCCGTCATGTTCTCGAGGCGCTCGGTGGGCTGGTGCAGCGCCGCCACGAGGATGCCGCCGATGAGCGCGGGCAGCGCGAGCAGGCCGATGAGCGTCACCCACGTGACGGGGCGCTTCGACCAGGAGCGTTCGATTCGGGTCGTCATGCGATCACCTCGGATCGGGTCTGCGCCGCGTGCGGCGTGACGTCGAGAGCGGATGCGCCGAGCCATCCGGCGTCGGCGAGAACGGAGCGGGCGGCGTCGTCGGACGACGCGGCCGCGAGCACGGTGACGGGATCCTCGGCGGATCCGCGCGCCTCGCGCAGCGCGCCGGCGACGGCGGCGCGGTCGGCGGGGGAGAGGGTGTCGAGCCCCTCGATCGCGACGATCTGCGCGCCGCCGGACGTCGCGGCCCGCACGGCGGCGACGGGATCCGCCTCGCCCGTGAGCAGCGCGACGCCGACGTGCGCGCGCACCCACGCGCCGCGGCCGGGCAGGAGGTGCCCCGCGACGCGCAGCCGGCTGCCCTCCTCGGGGGTGATGCGGCCCGCGACCGCGAGCAGCACCGCGCGGGCGGAGCGCGGATCCTCGGAGGTCAGAACGAGCGCCTCCCCGGGCTCGACGCGCATCGCGACGCCCGAGGCGAGCGTCTCGCGGCCGGCCGTGATCGCGAGGTCCTCCGTCGCGATGACGGAGCGCGACGACGGCTCGGGCCAGTTCGCGAGCTGCTCCTCGCGCTCGACGGCCTCGCCCTCGATGTCGAAGTGCGGCAGGCGCTTCGCGAGCCACGCGGGCATCCACCACGCGTTCTTCCCGAGCAGCGCCATGACGGCGGGCACGAGCGTCATGCGGATGAGGAACGCGTCGACCGCGATGCCGACCGCGAGCGCGAGCGCGATGGGCTTGATGTTGCTGTCGCCCTCGGGCACGAACGCCGCGAACACCGCGAACATGATGATGGCGGCGGCCGTGACGACGCGGGCCGAGGCGGCGTATCCCGTGCGCACGGCGTCGACCGCGACCTCGCGCGAGGCGCCGAGACGTCTCGCCCCGTGCACGTAGTCCTCGCGCATGCGCGAGACGAGGAAGACCTCGTAGTCCATCGCGAGGCCGAACAGCACGCCCATGACGACGATCGGCATGAAGGCGATGACGGGTCCCGTCGCGCTCACGTGCAGCAGATCGGCGCCCCAGCCCCACTCGAACACCATCGTCACGACGCCGAACGCGGCGAGGATCGACAGCAGGTAGCCGAGCGCGGCCTTGAGCGGCACCCAGATCGAGCGGAAGACGATCATGAGCAGCACGAACGACAGGCCGATCACGAAGACGCCGAACGGCAGCAGCGCGTTCGACAGCTGGTCGGAGATGTCGATCGCGACGGCCGTGAAGCCCGTCACGAGCAGGTCGATGCCGTACTCGTCGAGCCACTCGTCGTGGTGCGCCCGCAGCTCGCGCACGAGGTCGCTCGTCGCGGGATCCGAGGGGCCCGTCTCGGGCACGATCTGCACGATGCCCGTGTCGGCGGTCTCGTTCGGCGTCGCGAGGGCGACCTCCTTGACGCCGTCGATCTGCTCGACCTCCTCGCCCAGGTCCTCCATGAGCGCGAGCGGGTCGTCGCTCGTGATGATCGTGCCCGTGAGGATGAGCGGTCCGTTGAAGCCCTCGCCGAAGTACTCGCCCGTGAGGTCGTACGCCTGGCGCGCCTCGCTCTCCTGGGGCAGCACGCCCGCGTTCGGCAGCGCGAGCTGCAGCTGCGCGGCGGGGACCGCGACGATGCCGAGGCCCAGCACGACCGCGATGGTCGTGACGACGGGGTGGCGCGTGACCATGTTCACCCAGCGGCGGGCGAAGCCCGGCTTCGCGGGTCGGCCCTCACGCTCCTTCTTCGGCTTGCCGGCCGCGCGGTGCTTCACGAAGCCGAGGAGCGCCGGCGTGAGTGTCACAGCGATCGCGACGGCGACAGCGACCGCGACGGCCGCCGCGATGCCCATGGTCGTGAGGAAGGGGATCCCCGCGAAGCCGAGGCCGATGAGCGCGATGAGCACCGTGACGCCCGCGAAGAGGACGGCGGATCCGGCCGTGCCGGTCGCGCGCGCAGCCGAGTCCTCGGGATCGACGCCCGCGCGCACCTGATCCTGGTGTCTTGCCGCGATGAAGAGGGCGTAGTCGATGCCGACGGCGAGCCCCAGCATGAGCGCGAGCAGCGGCGTCGTCGAGCTCACCTCGGTGAACGCCGTCGCCGCCACGATGCCGAGCATCGACACGCCCACGCCGATGAGGGCGACCGCGAGGGGCAGGCCCGCCATGACGAACGCGCGGAACGTCACGATGAG
>JAJUIM010000147.1 GCA_029267645.1 Microbacterium sp. | reverse complement strand
GGCGAACACCGTCGCTCCGGCCAGCCCGACCGCAGCGATTCCGAGCGCGATCGCGCCGATGAGGATGCCCGTGGCGTCGAGCGCCTGGTCGGGGTAGGGCGCACCCGCCTTGACCGCGTTGTGCGCACCCACCGCCCAGAGCGCGCCGACCGTGCACGCAGCGGTGAGCAGCGCCGCCACGGTGATGTTCAGCCACGGGTTGTAGAGGGCGCCGCGGTGGCGCGTGATCTTCTTCGGGTCGGGCGCGAAGTCGGGATCGGGGAACCTCATGGCTCACCTACGCCCCGCGCCACCCCAGAGAAAGCGCTGGTCATCGCTCCATTGTGCCCGCGCGCCGTGACATTTCGCCATCGGTGCGGTCGTCCATGTCTCGGTTGTCGCGAGAGGTTGCACAGTGATACATTCTCGCTGTATCACTGCTATGTTCACATGTAACACCGATATGGAGGCACTCATGGTCGATTCCACGCTCGCTGGCAAGAACGTCCTCATCGCGGGAGGCGCGAAGAACCTCGGCGGCCTCATCGCTCGGCAGGCGGCCGAGGCCGGCGCGAACGTCGCGATCCACTTCAACTCCGATTCGAGCCGCGCGGACGCCGAGGCGACCCTGGCCGCCGTCGAAGCGTCGGGCGTCAAGGGGGCGCTGTTCCAGGCGGACCTCACGGTCCCCGCGAACGTTGCGCGCCTGTTCGCCGATGCGGAGGCCGCCATCGGCACGCTCGATGTCGCGGTCAACACGGTGGGCAAGGTCCTGCGCAAGCCGATCGTCGACACGACCGAGGCGGAGTACGACTCGATGTTCGACATCAACGCCAAGGCTGCGTACTTCTTCATTCAGGAGGCGGGCAAGCGTCTGGCAGACGGCGGCAAGATCATCACGATCGTCACGGCGCTCCTCGCGGCGTTCACCGACGGCTACTCGACCTACGCGGGCGGCAAGAGCCCGGTCGAGCACTTCACGCGTGCCGCTGCGAAGGAGTTCGGCACCCGCGGCATCTCGGTGACCGCGGTAGCGCCCGGCCCCATGGACACGCCGTTCTTCTATGGCCAGGAGACGCCCGAGCGCGTCGAGTTCCACAAGTCGCAGGGGATGGGCGGTCAGCTGACGAAGATCGAGGACATCGCTCCGATCGTGCGCTTCCTCGCGACCGAGGGATGGTGGATCACGGGGCAGACGATCTTCGCCAACGGCGGGTACACGACCCGCTGATCTCGCGGCTCCGCGCCAGCGGCGGCGGCCGTTCACCCTCGCCGGTGTGCGGTCGCCGCCGCTGTCGCATCGCCGGGGTCCGTGCATAGGGGAGGGCGTTCGCGTTCGGGAGGTGCGGGAGGTCGAGCTGGGTCCTCCCGAGCGAGGATCTCCTCCCGCACGGGCAGCGGCCCACGAGACGCCCGCACCGTCCCAACGCACTCAGAAAACCTTCTGTATCGTTGCAACGATGTATCTATACGGAACCCCCGGTCGGGTCTAGATTCGTGGTGTAACCGAAAACACGAACTGCTGAGGAAACCTCACGTGGATCCAGACCCTTGACCCACTCGGCAGCCTCCCCTCTCCGCGCTCGTCGCGGCCAGCCCGATCCTCGTCTTCCTGCTCAGCATGGTGGTCTTCAAGCTGTCGGGAATCGTCGCGGGCCTTCTTGCGCTCGTGGTCGAGGTCGTGATCGCCCTCGTCGTGTTCGGCATGCCTGCGACGGCTGCCGCCGGCGCGGGACTGTACGGGCTGCTGTCGTCCATCTGGCCGATCGCCTACATCATCGTCATGGCGGTGTGGCTCTATCGCCTGAGCGTCGTCTCGGGCCGATTCGACATCATTCGGTCGTCCATCAGCAACATCTCGGCCGATCAGCGCATCCAGGTGCTGCTCATCAGCTTCGCCTTCGGCGCGTTCCTCGAGGGCGCCGCCGGATTCGGCGTGCCGATCGCCATCTGCGCGGCCCTGCTCGTGCAGCTCGGATTCAAGCCCGTCAAGGCGGCCATGCTGTCGCTCGTCGCGAACGCCGCGGCCGGCGCCTACGGCGCGATCGGCGTGCCCGTGCTCGTCGGCGCGCAGGTCACGGGCATGGACGTGCTCGACCTCTCGCGCTCGCTCGTGCTCATCCTGCAGCCGCTGACGCTCCTCATCCCGTTCCTGCTCGTCATGATCATCGACGGCTGGCGCGGCCTCCGCGAGACGCTGCCCGCAACCCTCGTCGTCACGATCGTCTTCAGCGGCGTGCAGGCCGGCGTGCTGTGGTTCATGGGCCCGGAGCTCGCCGACCTCGGCGCCGGCCTCGCGGCCATGGTCGCGATCTTCGCCGTCAGCACGGTCTGGAAGCCGAAGAACGTCTTCCGCGAGGGCGGGGCGCCCGTCCCGCCGCGCGAGAGGAACTCGCTCAAGGAGATCGTCGTCGCCTGGAGCCCGTTCTACGTCCTCACGCTGTTCATCCTGCTGTGGTCGATTCCGGCCGTGAAGAACCTCTTCTCGACTGGCGCCCTCGGCGGCACGACGATCAACGTCGCGATTCCGGGCCTCACGGGTGCCATCACGACGGTATCGGGCAACCTCGTCGAGACGACGTGGGCGTTCGCGATCCTCGGCGCGACGGGCACCGCGATCCTGCTCGCGGTCATCGTCACGTTCTTCACGACGCCGCAGGTGTCCGCGCGCCAGCTGTTCGGCGAGCTGCACGGCACGGTGAAGGATCTGTGGAAGGCGATCGCGCTCATCGCGATCATCCTGGTCCTCGCGAACATCGCGAACTTCTCGGGCGGATCGTCGTCGATGGGCGCCGCGCTCGCCGCGGTGGGCCCGGTGTTCCCGCTCATCGCCCCGGTCATCGGCTGGATCGGCGTGTTCCTTACAGGCTCCGTCGTGAACAACAACACGCTCTTCGCGCCGCTGCAGGTCGCGACGGCAGAGGGAATCCACGCCGACCCGGCGCTGCTCGTCGGCGCCAACACGGCGGGCGGCACGACGGCGAAGGTCATCTCGCCGCAGTCGATCGCGATCGCGGCCGGCGCCGTGGGCCTGTCGGGGCGCGAGAGCGAGATCCTGCGCGCGTCGATCCTCTACAGCCTGGGCATGCTCGCGGTGATCTGCGTGTGGAGCTTCGTGCTCGCGATCATCTGATCAGCGGTCGTCCGCGGATCCCAACCACTCGAGCGCGGCGGTGACGAGCGTCGTCACCGCCGCGTCGAGCGTCGGCTGGATAACGGGCGCGAACCCGGGGAGTGGTTCACTGGGATGTCCTGCCCGACCGTGCCGCGCTCCTCGGCCTCCGCGTAGGCTGCCGGATCCGTTCCGCCGACGCCCCAGTACGCGTAGGGCGTGTTCCAGGCATCGGGGATCCGACTGAAGTCCTCGCTCGCCGTCTGCAGATCGAGCGTGTGCAGGTCGTCGCCGAACCGCGCCGCGAACGCCGAGCGCAGGCGACGCACGACCTCCGCGTCGTTGACGGTCGGCGGAAACTCGGTGAGGTGCTCGATGAGAGGCGCGCGCGGGGATCCCGACGCCTCGGCCTCCGCATCGACGCATCGACGGATCGCGTCGAGCAGCCGCGTGCGCGTCTGCTCGTCGTACGTGCGCACGTTGAGCTCGACCGTCGCCGTGTCAGGGATGATGTTCGGCCCCGTGCCCGCCGCGATCTTGCCGACCGTCACGACTGCCGGTGTCGTCGCAGCGATCTCTCGCGACACGATCGTCTGCAGGCGGACCACGCACATGGCGGCGAGTACGACGGGATCCACGGTCGCCTGCGGCATGGATCCGTGCCCTCCGCGGCCGAACAGCGTGATGCGGAAGCTGTCGGCGGCCGACAGGACGGATCCCTCCCGCACGCCCACGTACCCCGCCGGGTACGGGCAGGACGTGCTGCGCGGGCGCCCCGGGGCGGCGCGCCCCTTCCCCCATCCAATCACCGCGTTGTGGATCCGCATACGGCGCTGACGGCGAAGCCTCAGCGTGCCGGGCTACCGTCTCCGCATGCGTCGCCTCACCCTTCTCGTCCCCGTCCTCTCGGTCGGCCTGCTCGCCGGCTGCTCGCAGATCACGCAGGCCGCGGGAGAGGCGGTGGGCATCCCCGTCGGCGAGATCTGCTCGACCGCCGACGACGCCTACTCGCAGTACCAGGCGCTGCTCGAACAGGGCGACGCGACCGAGGAGCAGGTCGACCAGGCCCGCGACGACCTCGTCGCCACGCTTGAGGGGGTCGCCGACAAGGTGGGCGGCGAGATCGGCGACCTGATCGGCCAGAACGCCGACCGGCTCGCCGACGCGACGAACCTGCAGGCTCCCGAGACGATCGAGGCCGTCGAGCAGGCGCGCGACTCGGTGCAGACCTTCTGCGACTGACGCGTCTCGCTCCACCCCGCGCCGCGCGCCGCGTGCGCTGATAATCTCGCGACATGGATCCGAACGCGCGGCCCGACATCCTCCTCTCCGACGGCCGGTCGGCCGTCGACGTCTTCGGGCTCGAGACCGTCGACGGCATCTGGCCCCACCTGCTCGTCCCGCGTCCGGGTGAGAGCGCCGAGACGCTTGCGACCTCGCTGCAGGCGCTGGCCGACTCCGACGTGATTCCGCAGGCGCCCGAGGCCTCCGGCGGATTCGCCGAGCTCGGCCGCGCGCTGTGGGCGGCGCGTCTTGCGCAGCAGGCGGAGTGGCCCGCGGAGGGCTGGCCGCTCGAGCGCATCGCATCCCGCCTTCGCGCCGCCGGCATCGCGGCCGAGTGGGCGCTGCAGGCCGATTCCGACGCCGAGGCGGTCGACGCGCTCGAGCCGCACCGACTCGAGGATCTGCGGGGCGCCGTGTTCCTCACCGAAGCGCAGGCGGTGCAGCTCGCGCTGCAGACGGGCGACGCGCACGTCGGCACGGAGGGCTTCGTCGAGCCCCGCCCGCGCGGCGTGTTCGGCGAGCCCGAGATCGACATGGACGAGTACCGCAACGCGTGCGAGGCGGTGTCGGGTGAGCTCGTCGCCGCGGCACGCGCCGAGGGCGTCGACGCGGTGTGGGACGGCGACTGGGAGAACCGCGTCGTGCTCGAGAACGTGCAGCTCGTCGTGAGACTTCCTCGAGACGACTCGTGAACTCTCGTCATGTGAGCGTCGTCATCGCGGCGGATCCGCGCACGGTCTACGCGTTCGCGGCGGATCCTCGGAATCTGCCGCGCTGGGCGGCTGGCCTCGCGCAGGCGGACGTCGAGGTGCGGGGCGACGACCTCGTGGCGCAGTCGCCCATGGGCGAAGTCACGGTGCGGTTCGTTCCTCACAACGCGTTCGGCGTGCTCGATCACGTGGTCACGCTGCCGTCGGGCGAGGCTGTCGACAATCCGCTGCGGGTGCTCGCCCACCCGGAAGGCGCGGAGGTCGTGTTCACCGTGCGACAGCTCGAGCTGAGCGATGACGACTTCGAGCG
>JAJUIM010000220.1 GCA_029267645.1 Microbacterium sp. | reverse complement strand
GCGATGCTGCTCGCGCGCCGCGCCTCGAAGGGCCAGGCCTCGAACGTGTTCGTCGTCGACGTCGACGCGCTGCCGCAGACGAAGGACGTCCTGCGCGTGCGCGCGGCGGCCGTCGGGATCGAGCTCGTCGAGCGCGACCTCGCGGGCGGCGAGGAGATCCCGGGCGCCGTGTTCGGCGCGCTCCTGCAGTACCCGGGCGCCTCGGGCCGCGTCGCGGATCCGGCGCCCGTCATCGAGCGCGTGCACGCCGCGGGCGGCCAGGCCGTCGTGGCGGCCGACATCATGGCGCTCGTGCTCTTGCGGTCGCCGGGATCCGCGGGCGCCGACGTCGTGGTCGGCTCGACGCAGCGCTTCGGCGTGCCGATCGGCTTCGGCGGCCCGCACGCGGGCTACATGGCGGTGCGCCAGGGGCTCGAACGGCAGCTGCCGGGCCGCCTCGTGGGCGTCTCGAAGGACGCCGACGGGCAGCTCGCGTACCGGCTCGCGCTGCAGACGCGCGAGCAGCACATCCGGCGCGAGAAGGCGACGAGCAACATCTGCACGGCGCAGGTGCTGCTGGCCGTGATGGCGTCGATGTACGCCGTGTACCACGGCCCAGACGGGCTGCGCCGCATCGCCGAGGGCATCCGCGCCCGCACGGGGGCGCTCGCCGACCGCCTGGTCGAGGCGGGCGCCGACATCGTGCACGAGTCGTTCTTCGACACCCTGCGCGTGCGCGTGCCGGGCGCCGCGTCGTCCGTCGTGCGCGCCGCGCGCGAGGCCGGCGTGCTGCTCGACGAGGTCGACGCCGACACCGTGGGCATCTCGGTCGGTGAAGCCACGACCGACGCCGACCTCCATGCCGTGGTGGCGGGGTTCTCTGCCCTGAAGTCCACAAGTCTCCGCCAGGTCCACACGGAATCGCGGGAGACTTTTCGGAGACTTGCGGACTCGTCGTTCCCTGAGGCGCTGCTCCGCGACGACGAGATCCTCGCGCACCCTGTGTTCCACGAGCACCGTTCGGAGACCGCCATGATGCGGTACCTCAAGGCCCTGGCCGACAAGGACTACGCGCTCGACCGCGGCATGATCCCGCTCGGGTCGTGCACCATGAAGCTCAACCCCGCGGCGGCCATGCAGGCCGTCTCGTGGCCGGAGTTCAGCAGGATCCACCCCTTCGCCCCGGCCGACACGGTCGAGGGGTACCTCGCGCTCATCGCCCAGCTCGAGGAGTGGCTCGCCGATCTCACGGGCTACGACGCCGTCTCGCTGCAGCCGAATGCCGGATCCCAGGGCGAGCTCGCGGGCCTGCTCGCGATCCGCTCTTACCACGACGCGCGCGGCGACGGCGGCCGCGACGTGTGCCTGATCCCGTCGTCTGCGCACGGCACGAACGCGGCCTCGGCCGTGCTCGCGGGCCTGCGCGTCGTCGTCGTGGCGTGCGACGAGCAGGGCAACGTCGACCTCGCCGACCTGCGGGCGAAGATCGCGGAGCACGGATCCGCGCTCGCCGCGCTCATGATCACGTACCCGTCGACGCACGGCGTGTACGAGCACGACGTGCTCGACATCACCGCGGCCGTGCACGAGGCCGGCGGCCAGGTGTACATCGACGGCGCGAACCTCAACGCGCTCGTGGGGCACGCCCGCTTCGGCGAGCTCGGCGGCGACGTGTCGCACCTCAACCTGCACAAGACGTTCGCGATTCCGCACGGCGGAGGCGGCCCCGGCGTCGGCCCCGTCGCGGCGAAGGCGCACCTCGCGCCGTTCCTCCCGTCGCACGCCCAGGCGCAGATCCCGCGTGACGGGATCGGCCCCATCGCGTCGGCGCCGTACGGATCCCCGAGCATCCTGCCGATCACGTGGGCGTACATCCGCATGCTCGGTGCCGACGGACTCACGGAGGCGACCGAGGCGGCGGTGCTCGGCGCGAACTACGTCGCGCACCGGCTCGGGGACACCTTCCCGATCCTGTACACGGGCGAGACCGGCCGGGTCGCGCACGAGTGCATCGTCGACCTGCGCCCGCTGCGGGCCGAGACGGGGATCACGGTCGACGACGTCGCCAAGCGCCTCGTCGACTACGGTTTCCACGCGCCGACGATGTCGTTCCCCGTCGCGGGCACGCTCATGGTCGAGCCGACCGAGTCGGAGGATCGCGCCGAGCTCGACCGCTTCTGCGACGCGATGATCCGGATCGCCGACGAGGCACGCCGGGTCGCCGCGGGGGAGTGGCCTGCCGACGACAACCCGCTCGTGGGCGCACCGCACACGGCCGAGTCGGTCGCGACCTCGGAGTGGACGCACCCGTACCCGCGCGAGCTCGCCGTGTTCCCCGCGGGCCCGGTCGGCAAGTACTGGCCGCCCGTGCGTCGCATCGACCAGGCCTACGGCGACCGAAACCTCGTCTGCGCCTGCCCGCCCGTCGACGCCTTCGCGGAGCGCGCGTAGGGGGATTCGCAGGCCCACCCGCGCCGATAGGCTCGACGCGTGAGCTTCGCCGACACCCCCACGCTGGAAAACGCCGACGTCCGGCTCGAGCCGCTCGCGCTCGAGCACGCGGCGGATCTCGCCGACGGATCCGCCGACGGCGAGATCTGGCGCACCTGGTACACGCGCATCCCACGGCCGGACGAGATGGAGGCCGAGATCGAGGTGCGCCTCGCGCAGCAGCGCGCGGGATCGATGGCGCCGTGGGCCGTCGTCGACCCGTCGAGCGGGCGCGCCGTGGGCATGACGACCTTCTGCTCGATCGACGAGCCGAATCGCCGGCTCGAGATCGGGCACACGTGGATCCGTCGCACGGCCCAGGGCACGCGCGTGAACCCCGCGGCCAAGCGGGTGCTGCTCGCGCGCGCCTTCGAGGACCTCGGCTGCCACGCGGTCGAGCTGCGCACCGACTGGCTCAACCGACAGTCCCGCGCGGCCATCGCGCGCCTCGGCGCGAAGCAGGACGGCGTCCTCCGGCGGCACCGCATCATGCCCGCGGGCTACGTGCGCGACACCGTCGTGTTCTCGATCCTCGACTCCGAGTGGCCGGGCGTGAAGCTCGGGCTCGACGCGCGGCTCGCATGAGCGTCGTGATCCGCCCCCTCGCCGACGCCGACGTCGAGCACGTCGTCGCGCTCTGGGAGGCCGCCGGACTCACCCGGCCCTGGAACGATCCGCGCGCCGACATCGCGCGGGCGCGCGCCGTCTGGCCAGACCTGCTCCTTGTCGCCGAACGAGATGGCGCCGTCGTCGGATCCGTCATGGCGGGCTACGACGGTCACCGCGGGTGGCTCTACTACCTTGCGGCGGATCCCGCATGGCGCGGCCACGGGATCGGGTCCGCCCTCGTCGCCGAGGCCGAGCGCAGGCTCACGGACATGGGCTGCCCGAAGGTGCAGCTCATGGTGCGCTCGGACAACACGGGCGTTCTCGACTTCTACGACGCCCTCGGCTACGAGCGCTCAGACGTCGCCGTGGCCGGCAAGCGGCTCATCGCCGACGACTGACGCCGCGCGCCGAGCAGTTCCGCGAGCGTGCGCAGCCGCGTGTTGTCGCGCGGCCGCACGCGCGGCACGCCCGCGGCTGTGAGGATCCGCTCGAGCCGCTGCGGATCCCGGCAGTCGCCCCAGCCCCACCTGGCGTACCCGCGCGCGATTCGGCGGAGCGCGTCCTCCCGCCGCTTCTCGTCGATGAGGGCGGCGCCGACGCCGCCGTCGTGCAGCCGATACTTCGCGTCGCCGTCG
>JAJUIM010000122.1 GCA_029267645.1 Microbacterium sp. | reverse complement strand
GCGCTGCCCGTCGCGGAGTGCCCGTGGGAGTGGTCCACCGCCGCGCGGATCGCGCGCGTCGCCGACGCGTCCGAGCGCGCGCGGCTCGCGGCGGCGGATCCGGGCCCATCGCGCCTCGTCGTCTGCCACGGCGACGCGTGCGCGCCCAACACGCTCCTCGGCGAGGACGGCCGCGCGACGGCGCACGTCGACCTCGGGGCACTCGGCGTCGGGGATCCGTGGGCCGACCTCGCCGTGCTGTCGATGAGCACGGTGTGGAACTACGGCGAGGGGTTCGAGGACGACGTGTACGCGGGGTACGGCGCGGCGCCGGATCGCGCGCGGATCGCCTTCTTCCGCGACCTGTGGAACGCGGGGTGAGCGGGCCTCAGCGCACGACGCCCGTGAGGGGATCGACGGGGCCGCGCTCCTCGCCCGCGTCGGTCACGACGGGGTAGCCCTCGCGCTTCCAGTACTCGAAGCCGCCGATCATGAGCTTCACGCGGTAGCCGAGCTCGGCGAACGCGAGCGCCGCCTTGTCGCCGCCGTTGCAGCCGGGGCTCCAGCAGTAGACGACGACGGGCGTGCCGGCGGGGATCTCGTCTGCCGCGCGCGCCGCGATCTCGCGCGTCGGCAGGTGGATCGCGCCCTTCGCGCGGCCCTGCGCCCACGCCTCGGCCGAGCGGGTGTCGACGAGGACGAAGTGCTCGCCCGCCTTCTGCGCCGCGTACACGTCGGCGGGGTCGGTCTCGAGCTCGAGCTTGGCACGGAAGTGGGCGATGGCGTCGGTCATGCTCAGAGCGTAGAGCACGCGCGGCGCCCGCTCACGGTGTGTTTCACCGTGTGAGCCGTTCTGGCCGCAGGTCGAGACGCCGCAGCAGCTGCGCATTGAGCGCGACAACGATCGTCGAGGCCGACATGAGGATCGCGCCGACCGACATCGGCATGACGAAGCCGACGGGCGCGAGCACGCCGGCCGCGAGCGGAACCGACAGCAGGTTGTAGCCCGCCGCCCACCACAGGTTCTGCGTCATCTTGCGGAAGCTCGCGCGCGACAGCTCGATGACCGACAGCACCGAGCGCGGGTCGTCGCTCGCGAGGACCACGCCGGCCGATGCGATCGCGACGTCGGTGCCAGCGCCGATCGCGATGCCCACGTCGGCCTGCGCGAGGGCGGGGGCGTCGTTGACGCCGTCGCCGACCATCGCCACGCGCCTGCCCTCGGCCTGCAGGGCCTTCACCTTCGCCGCCTTGTCCTCGGGGCGCACGCCGGCGAAGAAGCGGTCGACGCCAAGGTCCCCCGCGACCGACGCCGCGACCTGCTCGGCGTCGCCCGTGATCATGACGACCTCGACGCCCCGGTCGTGCAGGGCTGCGACCGCCTCGCGCGATTCCTCGCGCACCTCGTCGGCGAGGCGCAGGGCGCCCCGCACGGATCCGTCGACGACGACGTGCAGCACGATCGCGCCCTCCGCGCGCCACGCGTCGGTCGCGGGCAGGTCCCGGCCGCCCTCCTCGGCGAGGAGCGCGGGTCCGCCGACGCGCACGACGGATCCCTCGACCGTCGCCGTCACGCCGACGGCGGGGGAGGAGCGGAAGTCGGCCGCGGGCGGCACGGCGAGGCCCCGATCCGCGGCGGCCTGCACGATCGCGCGTGCGAGCGGGTGCTCCGAGTCGGCCTCGGCGGCCGCGGCGAGGGCGAGGATCCGGTCGTCGTCGCCCGCAGCCTCGACGGCCGTCACGGCCGGGGCGCCGCGCGTGAGCGTGCCGGTCTTGTCGAAGAGCACGGCGTCGACCGTGCGCATGCGCTCGAGCGCGAGGCGATCCTTCACGAGCACGCCGGCGCGCGCAGCGCGCTCGGTCGAGATCGACACGACGAGCGGGATCGCGAGGCCCAGCGCGTGCGGGCAGGCGATCACGAGCACCGTGATCGTGCGCACGACGGCCTCGTCCGGCATGCCGAGCGCCGACCACGCGATCGCGGTGACGACAGCGGCGCCGAGCGCGAACCAGAACAGCCACGCGGCCGCCCGGTCCGCGAGCCGCTGCGCGCGCGACGACGACGCCTGCGCCTCGGCGACGAGCCGCTGGATCCCCGCGAGCGCCGTGTCGTCGCCCGTCGCCGTCACCTCGGCGCGGATCCCCGAGTCGGTCGCGACCGTGCCCGCGACGATCGCGTCGCCCTCGCCGCGGCGCACGGGGCGCGATTCGCCCGTGATCATCGACTCGTCCATGCTCGCGGATCCCTGCACGATCCGCCCGTCGGCGGGAACCCGCGCGCCGGGCCGCACGACGACGACGTCGCCCGCGCGCAGCTCGGCCGGGGCGACCGTGACGACCGCGCCGCCCTCGACGCGCTCGGCCTCATCGGGCAGCAGCGCCGCGAGCGAGTCGAGCGCCGAGGTCGTCTGCGCGAGCGAGCGCATCTCGATCCAGTGCCCGAGCAGCATGATGACGATCAGCAGCGCGAGCTCCCACCAGAAGTCGAGCTGGTGGTGCACGAGGCCGAGGCTCGCGCCCCACGACGCGACGAAGGCGACCGTGATCGCGAGCGCGATGAGCATCATCATGCCCGGCCGCCGCTGCCGCAGCTCGCCCACGGCGCCCGTGAGGAACGGCCTGCCGCCCCACACGTACATCACCGTGCCGACGACGGGCGCGACCCAGGGGATCCACGCGGCGTCGGGCAGTGGATAGCCGAGCAGCATCGCGAACATGGGCGACAGCGCCACGACGGGGATCGCGAGCACGAGCATGATCCAGAACAGGCGCCGGAACTGCGCGACGTGGGAGGCGTGGCCGGCGTGGCCGGCGTGGCCGGCGTGGTCGTCATGGCCGGCATGGGCGTCATGGCCGGCGTGCGCCGAATGGTCGGCGTGGCCTGCATGGGCGTCATCGGCGTGGGAGCCGTGGGCGGCGTCGTGCCCCGCGTGTCCGAGCTGCGCGGCGCCTGCCCCCTCGCCCGCGGCTTGATGATGCGCGTGTGCCCCGCTGGGCGTCTGCGTTTTGCCGGCGTCACCCGCATCCGGGCGTGCGGTGTCGTGTTCGTGAGGGTCGTCCGCGGTCATGGGAACCTCCTCGAGCGTCGCTCTCTCAAGACGAGCGTATACCCCCTAGTGGTATGGGTGGGTCGTTACGGCTCGAGAAGTACGGCGAGGTCCGCGAGCGACGGCGCGCGAAGCGGCCGTGTATGCCGGCCGGCGGCAGCCAGGCGGCGGGGGCGTCGGGATCCGTGAGCGCCGCGAAGGCGGTGTCGCGGCCGACGTGCACGAGCACGTGAGCGCGGTCGGTTCGCCCCATGGCGCCACGGTATCGACGGCCGGAGGTGCGCGCGAGGGGTCAGGCGGCCTGGCAGCGCGGGCACCAGAACACGCGGCGCTCGCGGCCGGGCTCGGCGCCGAGCGAGGTCTCGCGGATCAGCGTGCCGCAGCGCCGGCACGGGAGCCCCGTGCGGCCGTACACCCAGTGGTCGCGCCCCCGCCTCGTGTCGCCCGTGAACGTGCGCACGGGGCGCGAGAGGTTGCTGCGGATCGCTCGTGCCCCCAGGTCGACGAGGGCGCGCGCGTCGAGCTCGGGCATGGGCGTGCGCGGATCGGCGGCGCGCAGGAACAGCAGCTCGTTGGCGTATTCGTTGCCGAAGCCCGCGACGTTGCGCTGGTCGAGCAGCGCGACGTGCGCGGGCCGGTCGTCGGCGTGCAGGCGGCGGGCGGCCTCCGCGGCGTCCCACGACGGGCCGAGCGGATCGGGCCCGAGGTGCGCGATCGCGTCGTCCTCGCGCTCACGCGGCAGCAGATCGACGATGCCGAGGTCGAAGCCGACGGTCGACCATTCCGCCGTGTCGAGCACCGCGCGCGCCTGGTGGGCCGGGCGGCGCCAGCGATCGCCCGGGGCCTGCACGTGCCACTCGCCCTCCATCTTGAGGTGCGTGTGCAGGGTGTGCGCGCCGATGCGGTGCAGCAGGTGCTTGCCGACCGCGCGCACGCCCTCGACCGTCTCGCCGGAAAGGTCGGCCGTGGCCGCGCTCGGCACACGCAGGTTGAACCGCGTGAGCACGTGGCCCGCGAGCACCTCGTGCAGGCGCCTGGCCGTGCGGTGCGCGGTGTCGCCCTCAGGCATCAGCGCACCTCCCGCCGCAGGACGAGGCCCTTGGGCGACTCGACGAAGCCCGCCTGGCGCAGGTGGCGCGCGAGGGGCGACGAGTATGTGCCCGTGCCGTTGACCTTCTCGACAGTGAGCGTCTCGAGCCTGCGGGCGCTCGACTCCTGCGCGAGCCCTCGCGTTGCGGCCGCCAGCACGTCGTCGTCCTCCGTGAACGCGAGCACCGTGCGCCCGCCGCGCTCGAGGTACAGCGCGAGCTCGCCGTCGACGATCACGACGAGCGCCCCGGCCTTGCGGCCCGGCCGGTGCGTCACGCCGTCGAGCGCGGGCCACGCGAGCGCCGCGCCGTAGGCGTTCGCGGGATCCGTCGCCGCCAGCACGCGGGCCGCGAGCGGCGGCGGATCCGGGACCGCGGCGAACGTGCGCAGGCGGTCGATCGTCGGCGACGCTGCGAACTGCGCCGCGCCGAGCTTCTCGATGAGGTAGCCGCGTCGGCAGTGGCCGGCCTCCTCGAACGTCGCGAGCGTGCGGTAGACCTGCGCGAAGCCGCCGGGGGCGCCCTCGTTCTGCACGGATCCGCGCGTGACGACGCCGTAGCGGTCGAGCAGCAGCGAGGCGTGCGCGGCGGCGCGCACGGTGTCGTCGGGCTCGGGATCAGGCAGCAGCGACCAGCGGCCGCCCGGCGACGACGGCCGGCCCGCCGACTGCGGGCGCGAGAAGCTCACGCCGCGGAAGGTGCGCGTGCGGGGCGCGCGGCGGACGGTCTTGTGGCTCTGGGATCCGCCCGACAGCAGCGAGCGCACGGGCGCGAACGTGTCGTTCGTGACGCGCCCGAGCCAGACGAGGCGCCACAGCGCGTCGGTCACGGCGGTCTCGGAGACCTCGGCGGCCTCGTGCGCCGTGAGCCGCGCGCGCACCATGTCGGCGATCTGCGACGCGAAGAACGCGCCGCCCTGCGCGAGCACGTCGGCGACGCGGGCGTCGAGGGGATCGCCGACCGCCGTCTCGTCGTCGCGCGCGAGCGTGAGCGGCACGGCATCCGCCGTGTGCAGCGCGATCCAGCCGTCGCGGCCGGCGATCGCGCCGTGTCCCGACCAGACGACCTCGCCCGCGGCCGTGAGCTCGTCGAGCAGGGCGGGCGCGTAGTCGCGCACCCGGGCGGGCAGCACGAGGGACTCCCACGCGCTCGCCGGGATCGGCACGCCCGCGAGCTGCTCGACGACCTGCAGCACGCCGTCGACGCCCTCGAGCGGCCGATCCATGTGGTGCCACGACGGCAGGAACCGCGCGTAGGCGGCGGGCGCGACGGGCTCGATGGATCCGCGCAGCGCCGCGAGCGAGCGCATGCGGATGCGCCGCAGGGCCTCGGCGTCGCACCACTCGGCCTCGTCGGCGAGCGAGGTCGAGGGGCCCTCGGGGAGGAAGAAGCCGCTGACGACGCGGCCCTGCGTCTCGAGGCGCTGCAGCGTGTGCCGCGCGACCGCTGCGCCGATGCCGAGGCGCTCGGCGAGGGCGGCGACAGTGAAGGGGCCGTGCGAGCGCGCGTAGCGGCTCACGAGGTCGCCGAGCGGATCGGCGACGGGCTCGGTGAAGGCGACGGGCACGCCGAGCGGCAGCGCCGTGCCGAGGGCGTCGCGCAGGCGGCCGGCGTCTTCGATCGCCGCGACCCGCTCGGATCCGGCGATGCTCACGCGGATCGCGCGCCGCGCCCGCACGAGCTCGTCGGCGAGCTGCTCTGCCTCGCCCGCCGTCGCGTGCGCCGCCCCACCGGAAGGGTCGCCAGAAGATTCGGGTGCGGCAGGGTCGGCATCCGTGTTTTTTGGCGACCCATCTGGGGGGAGGAGGCGCTCGGCGAGCTCGGGGATCGAGAGGGGGCCGATGAGGCGCAGGAGGTCGGCGACGCCCTCGAGGCCGTGCACGCGGCGGTCGGCCGCGAGGCGCTGCGCCTCGAGCTCGAACCGCGCGACGACGTCGGGATCGAGCAGCTCGCGCATCTCGACGCGCCCCAGCAGCTCGCCGAGCAGCGCCGG
>JAJUIM010000029.1 GCA_029267645.1 Microbacterium sp. | reverse complement strand
GAGCAGGACGAGCTGACGATCTCGGGCGGCATCCGTCACGGCCTGACGATGGGCAGCCCCGTCGCGCTGCGCATCGGCAACACCGAGTGGCCCAAGTGGACCGAGGTCATGAGCGCCGTGCCGACCGAGCTGAGCGACCGCTCGCGCGGCCGCGGCGCGCCGCTCACGCGCCCGCGCCCCGGCCACGCCGACCTCGTGGGCATGCAGAAGTACGGCTTCGACGAGGCGCGACCCATCCTCGAGCGCGCGAGCGCCCGCGAGACCGCGGCGCGCGTCGCGCTCGGCGCCGTCGCGCGCGCGTTCCTCGGCGCGCTCGGGATCCGACTCGTGAGCCACACGCTGTCGATCGGCCCGGTCGAGGTCCCCGCGGGCTCGCCCGTGCCGAACCCCGACGACGTCGCGGCGCTCGACGCCGACCCGCTGCGGTGCTTCGACGCCGCCACGAGCGAGCGCATGGTCGCGGAGATCGACGACGCCCGCAAGGCGGGCGACACGCTCGGCGGCATCGTCGAGGTGCTCGCGTACGGCCTCCCGCCGGGGCTCGGCTCGCACGTGCAGTGGGACCGCAGGCTCGACGCGAAGCTCGCCCAGGCGCTCATGAGCATCCAAGCGATCAAGGGCGTCGAGGTCGGCGACGGCTTCGAGACGACGCGGCGCCGCGGATCCGCGGCGCACGACGCGCTCTTCCCGTCGAACGACGGCGTCGCCCGCGGATCCGACCGCGCTGGCGGCACGGAGGGCGGCATGTCGACGGGCACGACCCTGCGCGTCCGCGCGGGCATGAAGCCCATCGCGACCGTGCCGCACGCGCTCGAGACGATCGACGTCACGACGGGCGAGCCGACGACGGCGCACCACCAGCGTTCCGACGTGTGCGCCGTGCCCGCTGCCGGCGTCGTCGCCGAGGCGATGGTCGCGATCACCATCGCCGACGTCGTGCTCGAGAAGTTCGGCGGCGACTCGGTCGACGAGACCCGCCGCAACCTCGAGGCGTATCTCGCCGCCATCCCCGAGAACCTGCGGAGCGCGGCCCAGTCGATCCCGCATGAGTGACCTGCGCGCCGTCGTCTTCATCGGCCCCATGGGCTCGGGCAAGTCGAGCATCGGCCGTCGCGTGTCGAAGCGCCTCGGCGTGTCGTTCACCGACACCGACAGCCTGATCGTCGCGGAGCACGGACCCATCGCCGACCTGTTCTCGGCGCGCGGCGAGGAGGTCTTCCGCGGCATCGAGCGCGAGGCCGTCGCGGAGGCGCTGACGCGCGGCGGCGTCGTGGCGCTCGGCGGGGGAGCGATCCTCGCGCCCGAGACCCGAGAGGCGCTCGCGGACCACCTCGTCGTGCACCTGACGGTGAGCGAGCGCACGATCGCCTCACGGATCCGCGGCGCCAAGCGCCCGCTGCTGAACCACGCGGATCCGGTCGCGGAGTGGGCGCGCATCGCCGAGGAGCGGAGACCGCTGTACGAGGCCCTCGCCGACGTGACCTACGACACCTCGCGCGGACCCCTGCGCGACGTCGTCGACAGCGCCGCCCGCTGGGCGGCAGACCGCCTGGGAATCGCCCTCAACGAGAGGAAGACGCATGAGTGACCAGCCGACCGTCGTGCACGTGGCGGGCGAGACCGGATACGACGTCACGATCGGATTCGGGGCGCGGCACGGACTGCGGCAGGCGCTGCCGGCCGCGGCCAAGAAGGTGCTGATCGTGCACCAGCCGACCCTCGGCCGCATCGTGAACGACATCCGCGACGAGCTCCTCGCCGACGGCGATCTCGAGGTCCTGCTCGCCGAGATCCCCGACGCCGAGGGCGCGAAGCGCGTCGAGGTCGCGGCGTTCCTCTGGGGCATCCTCGGGCAGGCAGACTTCACGCGCACCGACGCGATCGTCGGGTTCGGCGGCGGCGCCGCGACCGACCTCGCGGGCTTCGCGGCCGCCACGTGGCTGCGCGGCGTCGCGGTCGTGCAGGTGCCGACGACCGTGCTCGGCATGGTCGACGCCGCGATCGGCGGCAAGACCGGCATCAACACGGCGGAGGGCAAGAACCTCGTGGGCGCGTTCTGGGCGCCCCACGCCGTACTGTGCGACCTCGAGCTGCTCGAGCCCCTGTCGCGCAACGAGCTCACGGCGGGATTCGCCGAGGTGATCAAGGCCGGTTTCATCCGCTACCCCGAGATCCTCGACCTCGTCGAGCGCGACCCCGACAGGGCGCTCGACCCGACGAGCCCCGAGTTCCGCCGCTCGATCGAGCTCGCGATCCGCATGAAGGCCGAGGTCACGGGCAGCGACTTCCGCGAGGCCGGCCAGCGCGAGATCCTCAACTACGGCCACACGCTCGGCCACGCGATCGAGCACGCCGAGCGCTACCAGTGGCGCCACGGCGCGGCGGTCTCGATCGGCATGATGTTCGCCGCGGAGCTCTCTCGCCTCGCAGGGCGCCTCAGCGACGACGCGGTCGACCGCCACAGGAGCATTCTCACGACCCTCGGCCTGCCGACGACGTACCGGGCGGGGGCGTGGAATCAGCTGCTCGCGACGATGCAGCGCGACAAGAAGGCGCGCGCTGGACAGCTGCGCTTCGTGGTGCTCGACGAGATCGGCAAGCCGTCGATCCTGCAGGCGCCCGATCAGTCGCTGCTCTTCGCGGCCTACCAGGAGATCGGCGAAGAGCAGCAGGGCGGCATCGTCCAGACCGGTTCGCGATAGAATCTCCCTTCGGGCACCGCCCGCACGATCCTCCGACACCACACGAAACGGAACATCGCACTTATGGCATCCACCGCAGACATCCGCAACGGCGTCGTGCTCTCCATCGACGGGCAGCTCTGGAACGTCGTGGAGTTCCAGCACGTGAAGCCGGGCAAGGGCGGTGCGTTCGTCCGCACGAAGCTCAAGAACGTCGTGTCGGGCAAGATCGTCGACAAGACCTTCAACGCGGGCTCGAAGGTCGACATCCAGAACGTCGACCGTCGCGACTACCAGTACCTGTACAACGACGGCGACAGCTTCGTCTTCATGGACGTCGCCGACTACGACCAGATCAACGTGTCCGAGGCGATCGTCGGCGACGCCGCGCGCTTCCTGCTCGAGAACATGACGGTGCAGATCGGCATGCACGACGGCCAGCCGCTCTACCTCGAGATGCCCCCGTCGGTCGTGCTCGAGATCACCTACACCGAGCCCGGCCTGCAGGGCGACCGCTCGAACGCCGGCACGAAGCCCGCGACCGTGTCGACGGGCGCCGAGATCCAGGTGCCGCTGTTCCTTAACGAGGGCACGAAGGTCAAGGTCGACACGCGCTCGGGCGAGTACCTCGGCCGCGTCAACGACTGACCTGCCTTGAGCGCACGCACCAAGGCGCGAAAGCGCGCCCTCAACGTCCTCTTCTCCGCGGATGTGCGCGGCGACGACCTGGCCGTCGCACTCCAGGAGGAGGCGAAGCGCGCGGTCAGCGAGCCCGAGCGCCAGGCGTCGTGGCTGTACGCCCGCGAGATCGTCGACGGGGTCATCGACCACCGCGACGAGATCGACGAGCAGATCGCGACGCACAGCCGCGACTGGCGCATCGAGCGCATGCCGACGGTCGACCGCGCGCTGCTGCGCCTCGCCACGTGGGAGATCCTCTTCAACGACGAGGTCCCCGCGGCCGTCGCGATCGACGAGGCGGTCGAGCTCGCCAAGGAGCTCTCGACCGAGGAGTCGGGCGCGTTCGTGCACGGCGTGCTGGCGCGCGTCGCGCGCGCGAGCTGACGTAGACTGAACCGGCGAGACCTGCACCTTTAACCCCGTCCCGTGAGGCGGAGAAGGGAGCGGCGGATGAGCACGCGAACCGTGCTGCACGAAGCCGACATCACGCGCGCACTGACGCGCATCGCGCACGAGATCCTCGAGTCGAACCGGGGCCCAGATGGCCTCGTGCTCCTCGGCATCCCGACGCGCGGCGTCCCACTGGCCGAGCGGCTCGCGTCGCTCATCGAGCGGTTCTCGGGCGAACACGTCGCCACGGGCCAGCTCGACGTCACGATGTACCGCGACGACCTGGCGCACCACCCGACGAGGTCGCCTCGGCCGACGTCGATCCCCGACGGCGGGATCGACGGCCGGGTCGTCGTGCTCGTCGACGACGTGCTCTTCTCGGGCCGGTCGATCCGCGCGGCGCTCGACGCGCTCGGCGACCTCGGGCGCCCCGCGGCGGTGCGGCTCGCGATCCTCGTCGACCGCGGCCACCGCGAGCTGCCGATCCGACCCGACTTCGTCGGCAAGAACCTCCCGTCGGCGCGCTCGGAGCGCGTGAACGTCACGCTCACCGAGATCGACGGCGTCGATCAGGTGACGATCGCGGGGGAAGGTGAGTGATGCGCCACCTGCTCGACACCCGGACGCTGTCGCGCGACGACGCGATCCGCATCCTCGACGTCGCAGAGGACATGGCCGACACACAGGGGCGCGAGGTCAAGAAGCTCCCGACGCTGCGCGGGCGCACGGTCGTCAACCTCTTCTTCGAGGACTCGACGCGCACGCGCATCTCGTTCGAGGCCGCTGCCAAGCGCCTGTCGGCCGACGTCATCAACTTCTCCGCGAAGGGCTCCAGCGTTTCGAAGGGCGAGAGCCTGCAGGACACGGCGCAGACGCTGCAGGCGATGGGCGCCGACGCGGTCGTGATCCGCCACGGCGCGTCGGGCGCCCCGCGCACGCTCGCCACGAGCGGGTGGATCGACGCGGGCGTCGTCAACGCGGGCGACGGCACGCACGAGCACCCCACGCAGGCGCTGCTCGACGCGTTCACGATGCGCCGCAGGCGGTACGGATCCGCGAGCCGCGGGCGCGACCTGGCGGGCTTCCGCGTCGCGATCGTGGGCGACATCCTGCACTCGCGCGTCGCGCGCTCGAACGTGTGGCTGCTCAGCGCGCTCGGCGCCGAGGTCACGCTCGTGGCGCCGCCGACCCTCGTGCCGCAGGACGTCTCGCAGTGGCCGGCCCGCGTGCGCTTCGACCTCGACGAGGCGATCGCGGAGGGCCCCGACGCGATCATGATGCTGCGCATCCAGACCGAGCGCATGTCCGGCTCCTTCTTCCCGAGCGAGCGCGAATACGCGCGGCTGTGGGGTCTGGATCCGGTCAGGTTCGAGGCCCTTTCTGGCGATACGATCGTCATGCATCCGGGGCCCATGAACCGGGGACTCGAGATCTGCGCGGAGGCCGCCGATTCTCCTCGCGCCACCGTGCGCGAGCAGGTCGCGAGCGGCGTCTCCGTCCGCATGGCGGTCCTCTACCTGCTGCTGGCGGGCGAACGCGCCGGAACCGACACGAAGGAGAGCCGATGAGCGAGGTGCTCCTCATCCAGGGCGCGTCCATCGAGGGCGGCGACCGCGCCGACATCCTCATCGAGGACGGCCGCATCGCCGAGGTCGGAGCGGGCCTCAGCCGCGCCGGCGCGCGCGTGATCGACGCCGACGGCCTCGTGGCCCTGCGCGGCCTCGTCGACCTGCACGTGCACCTGCGCGAGCCGGGCTACGAGGCGAGCGAGACGATCGCGACCGGCACGCGCGCGGCCGCTGCCGGCGGCTTCGGCGCGGTCTTCGCGATGCCCAACACGCACCCCGTCGCCGACACGGCGGGCGTCGTCGAGCAGGAGCTCGCGCTCGGCGAGGCGGCCGGCTACGCGACCGTGCAGCCCATCGGCGCCGTCACGGTCGGTCAGAAGGGCGAGGCGCTGGCCGAGATCGGCGCCATGGCGAGGTCGCGGGCGCGCGTGCGCGTCTTCAGCGACGATGGCTTCTGCGTCTCCGACCCCCTGCTCATGCGCCGCGCGCTCGAGTACGTCAAGTCGTTCGGCGGCGTCATCGCGCAGCACGCGCAGGATCCGCGGCTCACGGAGGGCGCCCAGATGAACGAGGGCCCCGTCTCGTCCGAGCTCGGCCTCGCGGGCTGGCCGGCGGTCGCGGAGGAGTCGATCATCGCGCGCGACGTGCTGCTCGCGGAGCACGTCGGATCGCGCCTTCACGTGTGCCACCTCTCGACGGCAGGCTCGGTCGACATCATCCGCTGGGCCAAGAAGCGCGGCATCCAGGTCACGGCGGAGGTCACGCCGCACCACCTGCTGCTGACCGACGAGCTCGCGCGCGGCTACGACGCGCGCTTCAAGGTCAACCCCCCGCTTCGGAGCGAGGAGGACGTGCTCGCGGTGCGCGAGGGCCTCGCCGACGGCACGATCGACATCGTCGCGACCGACCACGCGCCGCATCCCGCCGAGGCCAAGAGCACCGAGTGGGCGGCGGCCGCGAACGGCATGGTCGGGCTCGAGAGCGCCTTGCGCATCGTGCACCAGACCATGGTCGAGGAGGGGCCGTTCGGCTGGGGCGACGTCGCGCGCGTCATGTCGGCCGCGCCCGCGCGCATCGGCGGGCTCGACGCCCACGGCACGCCGCTCGAGGCGGGACGGCCCGCCGAGATCGCGCTCTACGACCCGAGCGCCGGGGGCGAGTTCACGGCCTCGGACCTGCGCGGTCGCAGCGTCAACTCGCCGTACCTCGGCCGCACGCTGCCGGGCAGCGTGCGCTGGACGATCCACCGCGGATACGCGACGCTCGCCGACGGCGAGCTCGTCGACCTCGCGGAGGCCGCCCGATGAACTCGACGACGGCGGCACTCATCATGCTCGCGGTCGCGCTCGTCGTGCTCGCGCTCATGGTCTGGGGCTGGCGACGACGAACGGCGCGCGACGCCGACGTCCAGGTGCCGCTCGGCGAGCCGATCGGCGGATCCGTGTTCTCGGCCGTGGGGTTCTACGTCGCCACGACAAGGCACGACGCCCCGCTCGACCGCGTCGCGACGAAGCCCCTGGCGTTCCGCTCGCGCGCCGACATCACCGTGACCCAGGCGGGCCTCGGCATCGCGATGCCGGGCGAGCCGCCGGTCTTCATCCCGGCGGCGCGGATCCTCGGATCCGGCCGCGCCACCTGGACGATCGATCGCGTCGTGGAGCGCGACGGGCTCGTGCTCGTCGCGTGGAGCGACGGATCCCAGACACTCGACACCTACCTCCGCCTGCAGGACGACGATCCCGACGCGCTCGTATCGGCGCTCGACGAGATCGCGTCGGCAGACACACCCACGGGAGCGAACCGATGACCCCCACTGACACCATCACCTCCCTCCTCGAGCGGGACCGCGCGGTCCTCGTGCTCGAGGACGGCGCGCGCTACGAGGGCTACGCCTACGGCGCCCGCGGCACGACCCTCGGCGAGGTCGTGTTCACGACCGGCATGACCGGCTACCAGGAGACCCTGACCGACCCGTCCTACGCGGGGCAGATCGTCCTGCAGACGGCGCCCCACATCGGCAACACCGGCGTCAACGCGGAAGACCCCGAGTCGCGCCGCATCTGGGTCGCCGGCTACATCGTGCGCGACCCCTCCCGCGTCGTCTCGAACTGGCGCGCCGACGAGTCGCTCGACGAGGCGCTGTCGCGCGACGGCATCGTCGGCATCTCCGGCATCGACACGCGCGCCGTCACGCGGCGGATCCGCTCCGACGGGTCGATGCGCGGCGGCGTCTTCTCGGGCGCCGACGCCGACATCGACCCCGAGGCGCAGCTGCGCGCCGTGCGCGAGGCCCCCGAGATGGCGGGCCAGAACCTCTCCGAGCAGGTCTCGGTGCCCGCGGCCGCCGTCACGCCCGCGCAGGGCGAGAAGCTCGGCAACCTCGCGGTCATCGACCTCGGCATCAAGCAGGCGACGGTCGACAACCTCGCCCGCCGCGGCTTCGAGGTCCACGTCCTGCCGCAGTCGGCGACGATCGACGAGGTTCGCGCGATCGATCCGGTGGCCCTGTTCTACTCGAACGGCCCCGGCGACCCCTCAGCTTCGGACGCCCACGTCGCGCTCCTGCAGGACGTGCTGCGCGACGGCCTGCCGTACTTCGGCATCTGCTTCGGCAACCAGCTGTTCGGGCGCGCGCTCGGCCTCGACACCTACAAGCTGCCGTTCGGGCACCGCGGCATCAACCAGCCCGTGCGCGACAAGGAGACGGGCCGCGTCGAGATCACGGCGCACAACCACGGCTTCGCGGTCGCGGCGCCCCTCGACGGCCCGTTCGACAGCCCCGCCGGCTTCGGCCGCGTCGAGGTGAGCCACCTCGGCCTCAACGACGACGTCGTGGAGGGCCTCAAGGCCCTCGACATCCCGGCCTTCTCGGTGCAGTACCACCCCGAGGCCGCGGGCGGCCCGCACGACGCCAACTACCTGTTCGACCGTTTCCGCGATCTCGTCATCGAGACGCTCAGCAAGAAGGGCGCACATGCCTAAGCGCGACGACATCTCCTCCGTCCTCGTCATCGGATCCGGGCCGATCGTCATCGGCCAGGCGTGTGAGTTCGACTACTCGGGCACCCAGGCGTGCCGCGTGCTCCGCGAGGAGGGCGTGCGCGTCATCCTCGTGAACTCGAACCCGGCCACGATCATGACCGACCCCGACTTCGCCGACGCGACGTACGTCGAGCCGATCACCCCCGAGGTCATCGAGACGATCATCGCGAAGGAGCAGCCCGACGCGATCCTGCCGACCCTCGGCGGCCAGACGGCGCTCAACGCCGCCATGGCGCTGCACCAGCGCGGCATCCTCGAGAAATACGGCGTTGAGCTCATCGGCGCCAACGTCGAGGCCATCCGCAAGGGCGAGGACCGCCAGATCTTCAAGGAGCTCGTCGTCGAGGCGGGCGCCGAGGTCGCGCGCAGCCGCATCGCCCACACGATGGACGAGGTGCTCGCGGCGGCCGACGAGCTCGGCTACCCGCTCGTCGTGCGCCCGTCGTTCACGATGGGCGGCCTCGGCTCGGGCTTCGCGCACGACGAGGCCGAGCTGCGCCGCATGGCCGGCCAGGGCCTCGTCGAGTCGACGACGACCGAGGTGCTGCTCGAGGAGTCGATCCTCGGGTGGAAGGAGTACGAGCTCGAGCTCATGCGCGACACGGCCGACAACACGGTCGTCGTCTGCTCGATCGAGAACGTCGACCCCGTCGGCGTGCACACGGGCGACTCGATCACGGTCGCGCCCGCGCTCACGCTCACCGACCGCGAGTACCAGAAGATGCGCGACATCGGCATCGACATCATCCGCGCCGTCGGCGTCGACACGGGCGGGTGCAACATCCAGTTCGCGGTCGACCCCGCGACGGGCCGCATCATCGTCATCGAGATGAACCCGCGCGTGTCGCGCTCGTCGGCGCTCGCATCGAAGGCGACGGGCTTCCCGATCGCCAAGCTCGCGGCGAAGCTCGCGCTCGGCTACCGCCTCGACGAGGTGCCGAACGACATCACGCAGGTCACGCCCGCGTCGTTCGAGCCGACGCTCGACTACGTCGTCGTGAAGGTGCCGCGCTTCGCATTCGAGAAGTTCCCGGCCGCCGACCCGACGCTGACGACGACCATGAAGTCGGTCGGCGAGGCGATGGCGATCGGCCGCAACTACACGACGGCGCTGCAGAAGGCGCTGCGGTCGGTCGAGAAGCGCGGATCCAGCTTCCACTGGGGCGAGAACGACGCGACGGTCGACGAGCTGCTCGCCTCGATCGGCACGCCGACCGACGGCCGCATCGTCGACGTGCAGCAGGCGCTGCGCCTCGGCGCGACGGCCGAGCAGGTGTTCGACGCCACGAAGATCGACCCCTGGTTCATCGACCAGATCGTCCTCATCAACCAGGTCGCAGACGCGATCGCGGCGGCGCCCGAGCTCGACGCCCGCGCGCTGCGCCTCGCGAAGGAGCACGGCTTCTCCGACGTGCAGATCGCCGAGCTGCGCGGCCTCACGGAGGAGGAGGTCCGCGAGACCCGCCACGGCTTCGGGATCCGCCCCGTCTTCAAGACCGTCGACACCTGCGCGGGCGAGTTCCCCGCGCTGACGCCGTACCACTACTCGTCGTACGACGCCGAGAGCGAGGTCGCCGCGAGCGACCGCCGCAAGGTCGTCATCGTCGGCTCGGGCCCCAACCGCATCGGCCAAGGCGTCGAGTTCGACTACTCGTGCGTGCACGCCTCGTTCGCGCTGCGCGACGCGGGCTTCGAGACGATCATGGTCAACTGCAACCCCGAGACGGTCTCGACCGATTACGACACGTCTGACCGCCTGTACTTCGAGCCGCTCACGCTCGAGGACGTCCTCGAGGTGCTCCACGCCGAGGCGGCGTCGGGCGAGATCGTCGGCGTCATCTGCCAGCTCGGCGGCCAGACGCCGCTCGGCCTCGCGCAGGGCATCCAGGACGCCGGCTACACGATCCTCGGCACGAGCCCCGCGGCGATCGACCTCGCGGAGGACCGCAAGCTGTTCGGCGAGATCCTCGAGCGCGGCGAGCTCGTCGCGCCGCGCAGCGGCACGGCGACGAGCGAGGACGAGGCCCTCGCGATCGCCGAGGAGATCGGGTTCCCCGTGCTCGTGCGCCCCTCGTTCGTGCTGGGCGGCCGCGGCATGGAGATCGTGTACGACGCCGCGAGCCTGCACGACTACTTCGTGCGCATCGAGGCGAGCGCGATCATCGGCCCCGACGCACCCCTGCTCGTGGACCGCTTCCTCGACGACGCCGTGGAGATCGACGTCGACGCGCTGTTCGACGGCGAGGACCTCTACATCGGCGGCATCATGGAGCACCTCGAGGAGGCCGGCATCCACTCGGGCGACTCGTCGTGCACCCTGCCGCCCATGTCGCTCGGCCGCAGCGAGATCGACCGCGTCGTCGAGGCGACGCGCGCGATCGCGCAGGGCGTCGGCGTGCGCGGCCTGCTGAACGTGCAGTACGCGATCAGCGCGGGCGTGCTCTACGTCATCGAGGCGAACCCGCGCGCGAGCCGCACGGTCCCGTTCGTCTCGAAGGCGCTCGGGATCCAGCTCGCGAAGGCCGCGAGCCGCGTCATGGCGGGCTCGTCGATCGCCGAGCTGCGCGCCGAGGGCCTGCTGCCCGAGCAGGACGGCTCGCGCGTCTCGCTCGACGCGCCGATCGCCGTCAAGGAGGCCGTGCTGCCGTTCAAGCGCTTCCGCACGGCGGAGGGCGCGATCGTCGACTCGGTCCTGGGGCCGGAGATGCGCTCGACGGGCGAGGTCATGGGCATCGATCGCGACTTCCCGACGGCGTTCGCGAAGAGCCAGACGGGCGCGTACGGCGGGATCCCGCTCGAGGGCACCGTGTTCATCTCGGTCGCCGACAGCGACAAGCGCGACGTGATCCTGCCCGCGCACCGCCTGCGCCAGCTGGGCTTCCGCCTGCTGGCGACGGAGGGTACGGCCGAGATCCTCGCTCGCAACGGCATCGACGTCGAGGTGGTCCGCAAGTTCTCCGCGACGCAGGACAGCGGCGAGGACAACATCGTCGACCTCATCACGCGCGGCGAGGTGGACATCGTCGTGAACACGCCGAGCGGCATGTCAGCGCGTGCCGACGGCTACGAGATCCGCGCCGCCGCGGTCGGAGCCGACAAGGCGCTGTTCACGACGATCGCGACCCTCGGCGCGGCCGTGAGCGCGATGGACAAGATGGCGGGCGGCTACCGCGTGAAGAGCCTGCAGGAGTTCCAGACGGAGCGCGCGGCGTGACGACCTCGTTCGGGCAGCGCGCCCGGGCGGAGCTTGCAGGGCGCGGTCCCCTCTGCGTGGGCATCGATCCGCACGGGTCGCTGCTCGCGCAGTGGGGGCTGCCCCAGAGCGCGTCGGGCGTGCGCGAGTTCGGCCTGCGGGTCGTCGACGCCATGTCGGGGCGCGTCTCGTTCGCGAAGCCGCAGGTGTCGTTCTTCGAGCGCTTCGGATCCGAGGGGTTCCGCGCGCTCGAGGACGTCATCCGCGCCGCGCGCGAGGCGGGGATCCTCGTGATCGCCGACGCCAAGCGCGGCGACATCGGCTCGACGATGGACGCCTACGCCGACGCATGGCTCGCGCCGGGCGCGCCGCTCGAGTCGGATGCCGTGACGGTGAGCCCGTATCTCGGCGTGGGCGCCCTCGCGGGCACGCTCGAGACCGCGTACGCGCACGGCAAGGGCGTCTTCGTGCTCGCGACGACGTCGAACCCCGAGGCGACGGGCCTGCAGCGCTCGGTCGACGAGGCGGGGCGCACGGTGTCGCAGCGCGTGATCGACGAGGTCTCGGCCGTGAACGCCGCGCACACGGCCCCCGACGAGTGGGGCAGTGCGGGCTTCGTCGTCGG
>JAJUIM010000192.1 GCA_029267645.1 Microbacterium sp. | reverse complement strand
CGGCATGCCTGCGATGCCGATCGCGACCGCGATGTTGCCGATGCCCGGGCCCGTGAACGTCACGACGAGCATCGCGAGCAGGATCGCGGGCAGCGACGAGAGCACGTCGATGACGCGCGTCAGCGCCTCGTCGAGCAGGCGCCCCGCGCGGCCACGCACGAACGCGCCCGAGAGGCCCGCGCCGATGCCGATGATCGTGCCGCCGACGACGCCGATCGCGGTCGCCGCGATCCCGATGAGCACCGAGTAGCGGGCGCCGTAGACGACGCGCGCCCACACGTCGCGCCCCAGGCGGTCGGTGCCGAACCAGTGCTGGGCCGACGGGGCCTGCAGGCTGTTCGCGACGTCGCTGCGCACGGGGTCGAACGACGTGAAGAGGCCGGGCCAGACGACGAAGAGCGCGATGACCGCGAGCACGGCGGCCGAGACGAGCACGGCCGCGGGAGGGGCGGGGCGCGCCGCCCTCGGCACGGGCGCGCCGTCGGCGCCGATGTCGACGCGTGGGCGGCGGACGAGATCCAGAGCGCTCATCGCGCACCTCCCCGGAGGCGGGGATCCGCCAGCGTGTATGCGAGATCGAGCAGCGTCGACACGACGACGTAGACGGCCGCCGCGAGGAGGACGACGCCGATCACGACCGGCACGTCCTTGTTGCTCACGGCCTGCAGGCTGATGGATCCGATGCCCGGCCGGCCGAACACCGTCTCGGTGATGACGGCGCCGCCGAGCAGGCCGCCCGCGAGGCTGCCGAGCACCGTCATGCCGGGCAGCGCCGCGTGGCGCAGCGCGTGACGCCACACGACGAGCGACTCGCGCACGCCGCGGGCGCGGACCGTGACGATGAAGGGCTCCGTGAGCGTGCGCTCCATCGATTCGCGCAGCACCTGGCTCAGAAGGCCCGCGGTCGGCAGCGCGAGCGTGACGGCCGGCAGCACGAGCGAGCGCACACCGCCCGCGCCCGCCGCGGGGAACCACCCGAGCTGGAACGAGAAGACGATGAGCAGCAGCAGGCCCGACCAGAAGACCGGCACCGAGACGAAGACGAGCTCGAGCGTCGAGAGCACGCCGCGCCGCACGCGGGCGCGGCCGACCGTCGCGGTCGACAGCACGACCGCGATCGCAACGGCGAGCACGCCGGCCGCGAGCGCGAGCACGAACGTCGATCCGAGCTGGTCGCCCAGCACGCTCACGACGGGCTGCTGCTGCACGTACGACTGGCCGAGGTCGCCCACGACGAGGCGGCCGAGGAAGTCGACGTACTGCTGCCAGGCCGGCAGGTCGAGGCCCCACTCGCGCGCGAGGGCCTCGCGCAGCTCGGCGTCGGCCATGTCGCCCGCGAGGATGTCGACGGGCGATCCGGGCACGAGCTGCAGCGTCCAGAACGCGACGGTCGCGGTCGCCCACAGCACGATGATCCCCGAGACGACGCGGCGCGCGAGCACGCCGAGGATCGGGTGCACGCCCGCCCTGCGCGGGGCGTCGACGGCGACGGCGCTCATCGCGCGACCCACACGTCGTAGGAGCTCGCGGGCGAGTCGAGCTGCGGCTCGAACGAGAGCCCGTGCACGTGCTCGCCCGCCGCCAGCGTGTAGACGGGGTGATACAGCGGGATGTAGCGGGCGTCTGACACGACCTGCTCCTGGATGGCGTCGAAGGCGGCCTTCCTGGCGTCCTGGTCGAGCGAGTGCATGCTGTCGTCGATGAGGCCGTCGAGCGTGTGCTCCTCGTCGGCGCCCATGTACAGGAAGCCCTCGGACGAGAAGAGGCTGCGGAAGAGGTTCGTGGGGTCGGCCGTCGCGAGCGTGTTGGGGTACACGGTCCAGGTGCCGTTCGCGGTCTGGTCGCTGAAGGCGGCGCCCGTGATGATCTGCAGGTCGAGGTCGAGGCCGATGTTCTCCTTCAGCTCCGACTGGATCGCCTGCAGCAGGATGTCGCGCTCGTCGCGCACGTAGGGCTGCGGGTAGCCGACCTCGATCGTCAGCCGCTCGCCGTCCTTCGTGCGGAAGCCCTCGGCGTCGCGCTCGGTCCAGCCCGCCTCGTCGAGCAGCGCGTTCGCGCCGTCGATGTCGTCGCCCCAGCTGCCGACGAGCGTGTCGTCGAAGAAGGGGCTGTCGGGGCCGATGCTCGAGTACGCGCGCTCGACCGTGCCGAGGTACTGGCCGCGGATGATGGCGTCGAGGTCGAAGCCGTCGCGCAGCGCCTGCCGCACGCGCACGTCGTCCGCCGGCGCCTCGCGCGTGTTGATGTTCAGGCTGAAGGCCGTGCCCGTCGTGGGGCCCGACAGGTACTGGAAGCCCGGCACGTCGTCGAAGACCTGCGTGTCGGTCACCTGCACGTTCTCGATCACGTCGACCTGGGCCGCCGTGAGCGCTCCCGTGCGCACGGTCGCCTCGGGCAGGAAGCGGTAGGTCGCCTCGTCGAGGTACGCGGGGCCCGTGTGCGCGGCGTAGCCGGGGGCCCAGTCGTAGTCGTCGCGCGCCGTGTACGAGACCTGCTGGCCGGGGACCCACTCGTCGAAGACGAACGGGCCCGTGCCGATGAGGGCGGGGTCGTCGGCGCGGCACAGATCGGTGTCGCTCTCGAGCGCCGCGGGCGCCAGGATCGATCCCCAGATGCCCGCGACCGAGTCGAGGAACGCGGCGTCGGGCTCCGAGAGCGTCACCTCGAGCGTGCGCTCGTCGACGGCCCGCGACGACTCGTACGCCTGGAACGACGGCTTGCCGCGCAGCACCGAGTCCTCAGGCGTGATGCGGTCGTAGTTGGCCTTCACGATCTCGGCCGTGAGCGGCGTGCCGTCCGAGAACGTCACGCCCTCGCGCAGCGTGAAGGTGTACGTGCGCTCGTCGTCCGAGATCTCCCACGACTCGGCGAGCCACGGCGTGTACGAGCCGTCGGTCTCCTTGCCGACGAGCGACTCGGCGAAGTTGCGGATGATCGGGTACGAGTTCTGCTGGCCCGAGTCCTGCGGGTTGTAGCAGACGGGCTCGACGCTCACGCCCCACGTGACCTCGCCGCCCGAGACGGGCGTCGAGCTGTCGGCGTCGCCGCGCGTCGTCGCGGGACCGCACGCGGCGAGCGCGGCCGCGGCGAGGACGGCGACCGAGAGGGCCACGGGCGTGCGGAGGGAACGGATCATGAGGGTGCCTGTCGTGGTGTCGCGAGGAGGGGCGTCGAGAGTCCGCGTGCGCGGTCACGGACACATGCCAGGCGCGACGAGGCCGCGTTCCGCGAGGGCCGGCACGAGGCCGTCGGCCATCCAGCGGGTCTCCTCGAGGTTCGGGAACCCCGAGACGATGAGGTCGCGCACCCCGAGGTCTGCGAGCTCGGCGAACCGGTCGGCGATCTCGTCGTGACTGCCGACGAATCCCGTCGCGGCGCCGCCCGCGAGCAGCCCGAAGCCGCCCCAGATGCCGGGCGCGACCCACAGTGACGCCGGATCCGCGACGTCGGCGTCGGCGATGAGCGCCTGGCCGCGCTGCTGTCCCACCGACTGCCGCTCGAGCAGGCGCGCGCGCAGCGCCGCCTGGCGCTCGCGGTCGATGCCGTCGAGCAGGGCGAGCGCGTCGCGCTCGGCGTCGGCGTGCGTGTCGCGCGAGAGGATCCAGCCGCGCACGCCGAAGCGCACCTCGCGGCCCTGCTCGGCCGCGGCGTCGCGCACGCGGTCGATCTTCTCGCGCAGCTGATGAAGCGGCTCGAGCCACGACAGATACACGTCGACGTACCGCGCGGCGACGTCGATCGCGTACGACGAGGATCCGCCGAACCACACGTCGGGGCGCGCGGGGATCTCGGTCGCGCGCACCTGGTCGAGCGAGGCGCCGCGCAGGCGCACGTGTGTGCCGTCGCGGTCGATCGTCTCGCCGCGGAAGAGGGCGTCGTAGGCGTCGAGGAACTCGGCCGTGCGCAGATACTGGTCGGCCTTGTCGCCGAAGTCGCCGTGCTGCTCGGCCTCGGCGCCCGGCTCGCCGGTCACGACGTTGAGCGCGAGGCGACCGCCCGAGAGGCGCTGCAGGCCGGCCGCCCTGTGCGCGAACGACAGGGCCGTCGCGGTGCGCGGGTGCAGCGCGACGAGCAGGCGCAGGCGGCGCGTGACGGCCGCGAGCGCGGAGCCGACGACCCACGGATCCTCGCAGTACGAGCCCGTCGGCACGAGCACGGAGTCGAAGCCGGCCTCCTCGACCGCGAGCGCGACCTGCGTGAGGTACGACAGCGTCGGCGCCCGGAAGGGCGAGCGGGGCGGGGCGTCGTCG
>JAJUIM010000114.1 GCA_029267645.1 Microbacterium sp. | reverse complement strand
TCGTGTCTCGCGAGGCGCGGCCTCGGCGTCGTCGCGGATCCGGCCGCGTGCCCCGCCACGGTCGGCGTGCCCGTCCACCCGTCTCGCTGCGTCGCCCAGAGCCCGAACACCCGCGCGACGTCGGGCTCGGATCCGGCCGTGCCGACGTGCGCCGTCGCCGCGAGGGAGGCGAGCGCGGGGCCGCCCAGCGGCCCGACGTCGGCGCCCCAGTGAATCACGCGGGGCACGCCGTCGAGCGCGACGACGACGCTGGCGCCGCCGCCGCGGAGCAGAACGGGGGAGGGGGTCTCGGGCATGGGGATCCTCTCGGTGAGGCGCGTCGCTGCGCGCTCGTCGAGACTAACGGGGTGGTCCGACGTCAGATCACGGCGTCCGGGAATAGGCGCGCCGTAGCATGGGTTTCACCACGTAGACATACGCCAGAGGGAGGCACGACTCGTGCGAGACGTCATCATCATCGGTTCCGGGCCCGCGGGCTGGACCGCGGCCATCTACGCGGCGCGCGCGAACCTGCAGCCGATGGTCATCGCGAGCCAGGTGGAGGTCGGCGGCGAGCTGATGAACACCACCGAGGTCGAGAACTTCCCGGGCTTCCCCGAGGCGATCATGGGGCCCGACCTCATGACGAAGATGCAGCAGCAGGCCGAGCGCTTCGGCGCCGAGGTCGTCTACGACGACGCCGCAGAGCTCGACCTCGACGGCGACGTGAAGCGCGTCACGCTCGGCTCGGGCAAGGTCGAAGAGGCGCGCACGGTGATCTTCGCGACCGGCTCGGCCTACCGCAAGCTCGACATCCCGCGCGAGGACGAGCTGTCGGGCCACGGCATCTCGTGGTGCGCCACGTGCGACGGCTTCTTCTTCCGCGAGAAGGCGATCGCCGTCGTGGGCGGTGGCGACTCGGCGATGGAGGAGGCGACCTTCCTCACGAAGTTCGCCTCGAAGGTGTACCTGATCCACCGCCGCGACGAGTTCCGCGCCTCGAAGATCATGCAGAAGCGCGCCTTCGACAACGACAAGATCGAGGTCATCTGGAACAGCGAGGTCGCCGAGCTGCAGGGCGCCAGCGGCCTCACGGGCGTCGTGCTGCGCGACACCGTCACGGGCGAGACGCGCGAGCTCGCGCTCGACGGCCTGTTCATCGCGATCGGCAACGACCCGCGCACGCACCTCGTGCACGGCAAGCTCGACCTCACGGCCGAGGGCACGATCGCTGTCGAGGGGCGCTCCTCGCGCACCTCGGTTCCCGGCGTCTTCGCCGCGGGCGACGTCGTCGACCCCACGTACCGCCAGGCCGTCACGGCGGCCGCAAGCGGCACCGTCGCGGCGCTCGACGCCGAACACTACCTCGCGGCCTTGGACGACGTCGCCCCGGCGCCCGTCGAGGCCGTCACGACCGCGTCACTCTAAGGGAGAGAATCATGACCGCTCAGGCAACCACCTCCGCCACGTTCGAGCAGGATGTCCTCAACGCCGACGGCCCCGTGCTCGTCGACTTCTGGGCCGAATGGTGCGGCCCCTGCCGCATGGTTTCGCCCGTGCTCGACCAGATCCAGTCGGAGAACGCCGACAAGATCCGCATCGTCAAGCTCAACGTCGACGAGAACCCCGACCTCGCGATGAAGTACCAGATCACGTCGATTCCGGCGATGAAGGTCTTCCAGAACGGCGAGGTCGCGACGACGATCATCGGCGCCAAGCCCAAGCAGGCCCTCGAGCAGGACCTCGCCGAGTTCCTCAAGTAACTCGCGCACACGCGCAGCGGCCGCCCGGTCTCACCGGGCGGCCGCTGTCGTCTGTCTGGGGTCTGGGCGCGGTCAGGCGTCGCCGATGACGCGCACGACGGCATCCCACCGTCGGTGCGTGTTCTCGGCGCCCAGCATCCTCCACACGGCCCGCGAGAGCTCGGGGTACTGCGCCGCGATCTGGCGCAGCAGGCGCTGGTTGCGCGCGTGCGTCGGCCGCAGGCCGCCGTCGGCCTCGATGTGCTCGGCGCGCAGCGTGAAGACGACGAGCTCGTCGACCGTCGGCAGGTCCTCCATGAAGTCCCACGGATCCTCGCCCGCGCGCAGGCGCTCGATCTGCAGCGCCTGCAGCTCGTCAGCGGCCTCGGCGCGCAGGACCTCGACGCTCGCGCGGCGGGGCAGCAGGGGATCCGAAGACATCATCCCTCCAGGCTACGCGCGCGTCATGGACGCCTACTGCTCGTAGCCGGATTCTCCGAGCTCGCCCAGGATGCGGTTGAGGTCCTGGATCGTTGCGAAGCTGATCTTGATGTTGCCGCGGCGCGCCGTGAGGTCGATCTTGACCTTCGTGTTGAGGCGGTCGCCGAGCTTCTCGGCCACCTCGTCGAGGTACGCGCGGCGCGCGCCCGCCTTGGGCTTCGCGGCGGGCTTGCCCGCCGTCTCGCCGGCCTCCTGGATCCGCTTCGCGGCCGCCTCCGCGCCGCGCACCGTGAGATCCTCGTTGACGATCTTGTCGGCGAGGCGCTGCATGGCCTCCACGTCGCCCGCCAGCGCGAGAATGGCGCGCGCGTGGCCCGCCGTGAGCACGCCCGCCGCGACGCGCTGCTGCACGTCCTCAGGCAGGCGCAGCAGGCGGATCGTGTTCGAGATCTGCGGGCGTGAGCGGCCGATGCGGTCGGCCAGCTGATCCTGCGTGATGCCGAAGTCGTTGATGAGCTGCTGGTACGCCGAGGCCTCTTCCAGCGGGTTCAGCTCGGCGCGGTGGATGTTCTCGAGCAGCGCGTCGCGCAGCAGGTCTTCGTCGGCCGTCTCGCGGATGATGGCAGGGATCCGCTCGAGGCCCGCCTCGCGGGCCGCGCGCGTGCGGCGCTCGCCCATGATGAGCTCGAACGTGCCGTCCTTCTTGTCGCGCACGACGACGGGCTGCAGCACGCCGAACTCGCGGACGGAGTGCACGAGCTCTGCGAGGTCGTCGGCGTCGAAGAGCGTGCGCGGCTGGCGCGGGTTCGGCACGATGGCGTGCGGATCCACGTGCACGAGCCGCACGCCTGGCACCTCGGCGAGCTGCTCGCCCTGCGGCTCCTCGGGGACGGGGGCGGGCTCGACGGGGGAGGGGGCGGTCTTCGCGGATCCGCTCTTGGCCGCCGTCTTCGCCTTCGACGCGGTCGTCTTGGACGCGGCGGCCTTGGAGGTCGTGGTCTTGGAGGCCGTCGACTTCGCGGCAGCGGGCTTGGAGGCCGCCTTGGCGGGCGCCTTGCGCGCGGGAGCCGCAGGCGCCTCGGGCTCGGCCGCGGGGGCCGCGGCGGGCTCGGGAACGGCGGATCCCGCGAAGAACACGTCGGTGGGACGCTCACGCGTCTCCGAGCTCGTCGGGATCAGCGCCCCGATTCCTCGCCCGAGACCTGTGCGCTTCGCCATCACTTCCGCCCTTTCCTGCGGGGTGCCCCGCGCTTCACGATTTCGACCGCGGCTTCCTTGTACGCGACGGCGCCCGCGGACGACTCGTCGTACGAGATGACCGTCTGCCCGAAGCTCGGCGCCTCGGACACGCGCACGGAGCGCGGGATGACGGTCTTCAGCACCTCGTTGGGGAAGTGCTGACGCACCTCGTCGGCGACCTGCTGCGACAGGCGCGTGCGCCCGTCGAACATCGTGAGCAGGATCGTCGACACCCGTAGACGAGTGTTGAGGTGCTTCTGGATCATCTTGACGTTTCCGAGCAGCTGGCTGAGCCCCTCGAGCGCGTAGTACTCGGCCTGGATCGGCAGGAACACCTCGTCGGCCGAGCTGAAGGCGTTGATCGTGAGCAGCCCGAGCGACGGCGGGCAGTCGATGAACACGAAGTCGAGCGGCTGCTCGAGGCCCTCGAGGTACTCCTGCAGGGCCGTGTCGAGGCGCTTCTCGCGCGCGACCTGCGAGACGAGCTCGATCTCGGCGCCCGCGAGGTGGATCGTGCTGGGCACACAGAACAGCCGCTCGCTCTCGGGGCTCTGCTGCACGGCCTCGGCGATCGGCACGTCGTTGATGAGCACGTCGTAGATGCTCGTCGCGTCGGAGCTGTGCGGCACACCGAGGGCCGTCGAGGCGTTACCCTGCGGGTCGAGGTCGATGACCATGACGCGGCCGCCGAGCGCGGCGATCGCGGCGGCGATGTTGACGGTCGTCGTCGTCTTGCCGACGCCGCCCTTCTGGTTCGAGACCGTGAGGATCCGCGTCTCGCCGGTGAACTCGATGTCGACGTTCTCCAGGCGACGGCGACGCGTCGAGAGGTCCTGCAGCTGCCGCATGATGGGGCTGTCATCGAAGGCGGCAGCGATGTTGCTGGATTGCTGGCTCACGCGCATCCTCTCGTTTCGGCCGACCCCTCTACTCTAGCCGCGACAGGCGACATCTCGTGACCGAGTTGTGACGTGTTTCACGTGAAACACAGCCCCGTGGGAAGCTGTGAGCGTGAGCCTCCCCGTGATCCGAACCGACCGCCTGCTGATGCGCCCTTTCGCCGCCGCCGATATCCGTGACGCCTGGTCGTACCGCGGCCTGGAGGAGGTCACGACGTGGACCGGAGCCTGGCTCTCCTCATACGAGCAGTGGGAGCAGCGAGCGACCTCGACCCTCGACTCGCTGCTCGCGATCGAGCGCGACGGACGGCTCGTGGGCGACCTGAAGTTCGCGCGCCAGGACGGATGGGGACAGGCCGGATCCGACCCCGCCGCGGTGCGCGGCGCCGAGGTCGAGATCGGGTGGACGATCGATCCCGCGCACGCCGGCCGCGGGTACGCAACGGAGGCGGCGCGGGCGCTGATCGCCCACGCATTCGGCACGCCGAGCGTGCGCCGAGTCGTCGCCTACGCCTTCGCCGACAACGCACCCTCGATCCGCATCATGCGGAAGCTCGGCATGCGCGAGGAGGCGCGCACGCGCGAAGACTCGTTCCACGCGACGCGAGGATGGATCGACGGCGTCGCATACGCCATGCTGCGCTCGGAGTGGGAGGCCACGCGACCGGTGTGAGCTCGTGACGACGTCTCACTCGCATGGAGCGAGCACGGGATGTGGACACAAGTCGGGAGCCGGGGAGAACGGTCGGTGCGTAGGTGCGGCGCGCACCGGAGCAGAGTGTCCACCGCGCAGGCCTGTTCGAGTCGGGTCATCACTCGCGCCACGTCTTCATGCTCGAACCAGCGGCACACGTCCTCCACTCGAACGACGATCGTCGAAGCGTGCAGCGCTCAACGGACCGGCGAAACGGCGGCAAAAGCTGCGCCACGGAGGAGGAGATGGCCCCAGAGCGCATGGGCTGACCGTGCCGGCCTGCGCTGACGGAGCCGCTCCGGTCCCGCTCCCAGGCGGCGGTTCCGACGGTCGAGTCGCGACGCCGACGCGCGTGGATCGTTGACCGCCACTGTGCGGCGTGTGCAGGAGGAGGTCTCGTACACGCCAGCGGCGCGCTCCGTCCGATGATTCGCGGGTGTTTCACGTGAAACACCCGTTCGTTGCCGCAACGACGTCGCATGCGGGCAGGGGCGGGCCGCCGATGACCACCAGCCCAGCGTCGACTCTGCGCGCAATGCATCAGCGGTTGCGTCGCCCGGTGCCGGCTTGCACGACTCATCGATATGCCCAACTGCACAGGCGCATTCCCATACCCGACGTCGGCAACACGGGCATTGCGCTGGAGCGCGCAGGCACGTCGGCCACACCCTCGAGATCGGCCCCGCTCCCACGACGAGGACCGGCAGCCATCAAAGCACAACACCCGAATCGTCGATGACGTTTCACGTGAAACATGTGGAATGCGTCGTCCAACGCGTCGCACAGGCCGTTCGGCACCGTTGTGCCCATATCAGCACCCGAGATCACGGCGTGCCTGCCACCCGCACCCTCGCGGTCGAAAGGGGGACCGACGGGCCAGATCACAACGCGAGCGCGTGCGTCGATGCGATGGGCCGCCGTCCGTCGGTTTCACGTGAAACACGCTGGCGAGACCGATCCGTGCTCGATCCAGCAGACACCGGCTCTGCGACGTGTGCGGCTGCTCGCCTCGCCGCCCGCGAGAAGCATTCGCATCGAGCTGCGCCCGTTCGCCATGCTCGACAGGCTTCCGGAAGCGAAGCGCACAGCGGGGCCGATCGACGCGATCACCTGTGAAGCACCAGTCTCGGAATGATGCCAGCCCGACAGCAGCGCACGACCAACCGCACCCCACCCCACCCCACCCCACCGCACCGCACCGCACCGCACCGCACCGATCGAAACTCCGTTGATGTCGGACACTCCCGTGCCTGCCCAAGCGGCACCCCTCCTGGCCGTGATCGGAGCCATGCAGCACATGTCCCGTCCAACCAGTCGACCGGTGCCGATCGCCGGCCTGGCGATGGTTCCACAAGATGCATCGGGGGAGAGGGAGGAAGATGACGGCTGGACGACAGGGCAACGACATCGACG
>JAJUIM010000297.1 GCA_029267645.1 Microbacterium sp. | reverse complement strand
GAACAGCACCTCGCCGGGCGTGAGGCTCGACAGCAGGGCCGCGAGGTCGCCCGCGTGCTGGATCGCGGGGCCGCTCGACATGCGCAGCGGGCGCTCGGACTCGTGCGCGACGATCATCGCGAGTGTCGTCTTGCCGAGCCCCGGCGGGCCGGCCAGGAGGATGTGATCGGCCGGGCGCTCCTGCAGCCGGGCCGCATCGAGCAGCAGCTGCAGCTGCCCGCGCACCTTCTGCTGCCCGACGAACTCGCCGAGGCTCTGCGGGCGCAGCGCGCCCTCGACCGCGAGTTCGGCCTCGTCCTGCGCGCGCGGCGAGATGATCTCGTCAGACACGCGCGCCTCCGGCCTGCGCCGGCCCGAGCGCCGCGAGTGTCAGGCGCAGCAGCGCCTGCACCGAGCCGCGGTCGGCGTCGGACGCCTCGGCCGACACGGTCTCGACCGCGTCGGCGGCCGTGCGCTCGGGCCAGCCGAGGCCGGCGAGTGCCTGCACGACCTGCTCCTGCACGCCCGCAGGCGCCGACGCGATCGGCGCCGCCTCGCTCGGCTGAAGCTTGCCCTGCAGCTGCACGACGATGAGCTTGGCCGTCTTCGGTCCGATGCCCGACACCTTGCGGAACGGCGCGTCGGCCTCGTCGGCCACGGCCTCGGCGATCTGGTCGATCGTGAGCGTCGACAGGATGCCGAGCGCGGACCTCGGCCCCACGCCGTTCACGCCGAGGAGTGTGCCGAACACCTCGAGCTCGTCGCGCGAGGCGAAGCCGAACAGCGACAGGGCGTCCTCGCGCACGACGAGGTGGGTGAAGAGCAGCAGCTCGCCGCCGATATGGGCGGTGCGCGCGACGTCGGGCGGAACCGACACGGCGTAGCCGACGCCCGCCACCTCCAGCACGACGCTGTCGATTCCGGCGTGCAGGACGGTGCCGCGCAGGGACGAGATCATCCCCCCAGCCTACCGACTCGTTCGCACGTATGTTCGAGTGACACGCGCCCGCTTCTCAGCCTCGGCCCACGCCTGCTGGGCGGGCGTCGCTGCGGCGGTGTCCGGTGCGCTCCCGCCCGACCGCCACGCGTGGCAGAGCGCGATCGCGAGCGCGTCGGCGGCGTCGGCAGGCTTCGGCACCTCGCGCAGGCCGAGCACGCGCGCGACCATGTGCTGCACCTGCGCCTTGTCGGCCGAGCCGTACCCCGTGATCGCGGCCTTCACCTCGCTCGGCGTGTGCGTCGAGGTCGGCAGCCCACGCTCGGCGGCGAGCATGAGCGCCACGCCGCTCGCCTGGGCGGTGCCCATGACGGAGGCCACGTTGTGCTGCGCGAAGACGCGCTCGACGGCCGCGACCTCGGGCGCGAACTCATCGAGCACCGCGCGGATCCCGCGCGCGATCGTCGCGAGCCGATCCCCCGGTGCCGCGTCGACGGCCGACCGGACGACCCCGACGTGCACGAGCCTGGCCGTGCGGTCGGGGGCGACGTCGACGACCCCGATGCCGCACCTCGTGAGGCCGGGGTCGATTCCGAGAACGCGCGTCATGGGATCAACGCTAAACGCCCCGCGGGCGCCGGAGCGCAGCCGCGGGGCGTTTCACGAAGCGGATGCTCAGTCGTCGTTCTCGAGCTCGGCCTGCACCTCGGGGCTCAGGTCGATGTTCGTGAAGACGTTCTGCACGTCGTCGAGGTCTTCGAGCGCGTCGATGAGCTTCAGCACCTTGCGCGCGGTGTCGGCGTCGAGCGGCACGCGCACGTTCGGCACGAACTCGGCGTCGGCCGACTCGTAGTCGATGTCGGCGGCCTGCAGCGCCTGACGCACAGCGACCATGTCGCTCGCCTCGGTGATGATCTCGAAGCCCTCCGGGTGCGGCTCGATCTCCTGCGCGCCCGCGTCGAGCGCGACCATCATGACGTCGTCCTCGGTCGTGCCCTCGCCCGAGGCCACGATGACGCCCTTGCGCTCGAAGTTGAACGACACGCTGCCCGGGTCGGCCATCGTGCCGCCGTTGCGGGTCACGGCCGTGCGCACGTCGGCGGCCGCGCGGTTCTTGTTGTCGGTGAGGCACTCGATGAGGATCGCCGTGCCGCCCTGGCCGTAGGCCTCGTACATGATCGTCGTGTACTCGACCGCGTCGCCGCCGATGCCGGCGCCGCGCTTGATCGCGCGATCGATGTTGTCGTTCGGCACCGACGTCTTCTTCGCCTTCTGCACGGCGTCGTACAGCGTCGGGTTGCCCTGCAGGTCGGCGCCGCCCATGCGAGCCGCGACCTCGATGTTCTTTGTGAGCTTGGCGAACGCCTTGGCACGCTTGGCGTCGATCGCCGCCTTCTTGTGCTTGGTCGTCGCCCACTTGGAATGTCCGGACATAAGCCTCCTCAGGAAAGTCGTCGGCCGTTTCACGTCGGCGCGGTGCGGCACGCCCGCACGAGAAGGCCTCGAGCCATCTTACGCGGCGACGGGCGCCGCCATCACGAGATGTGCACGGGCGTGCCCGTCGGCAGCTCCGCGAGCCGCGCGATGACGTCCTCGCCCACGCGCAGGCATCCGTTCGAGATCTCGCCCGAGCGCACGTCGTGATAGTGGAACGCCGTGACGGCGGCCGAGTCGCCGTCGAAGCCCGCGAGGGTCGGCGACTGCTCTGACAGATAGACGATCGGGTTCCCGCGCGCGTAGGCGAGCGAGTCGACCGCCTCGGTCAGCATGATGAACGAGCGCCCCTCCGGCGTCGGCGTCGCGGCGGTGCCCGACGCGAAATCGCTCGCGATCGTCTCGCGCGTCTCGTCGTCGGCGGTGGCCGTCACGATGTCGATCGTCCGCGCGGCGAGATCGACCTCGACGCGCGTCGGGTTCTCGGAG
>JAJUIM010000159.1 GCA_029267645.1 Microbacterium sp. | reverse complement strand
GCCGAGGCCGCGCGCGTGGCAGGCCCCGTCGGGATCTTCGACGCCAACGACCCCGTGTTCATGCCGCCGGGCGACATGCCGGGCCGGATCCGCACGTGGCTCGCCGAGCACGACCAGCCGGTGCCCCAGACGAAGGCCGAGCTCGCCCGGTCGATCGTCGAGAGCCTCGCCGAGGCGTTCGCGGGCGCCGTGCGCACGGCCTCGGAGCTGTCGGGCGTGCCGGTCGAGACGATCCACATCGTGGGCGGCGGATCGCTCAACGAGCTGCTCTGCCAGCTGACGGCCGACCGGGCGGGGATCCCCGTCGAGGCCGGCCCCGTCGAGGCCACGGCGATCGGCAACATCCTCGTGCAGGGCCGCACTGCCGGCTTCGTCGACGGCGACCTGGAGGCCCTGCGCGCCGTCGTGGCCGACGCCTTCCCGCCGAAGCGGTACGTCCCGCGGGGGTAGGTTCCGGGCCTGTCTCCGTTCTGCAGCCGTGCGAGGACACCAAACTTGAGCTCGGACACCAAGCTTGGTGTCCTTCGTCGGGTTTGGTGTCCTCGCTCGTTGGGGGTGGATCCGACCCCCTATGCCTCCCCGAAGCCGTCTTCGATCAGTTTGCGGATCGCGTCCACCGCGCGGTCTGCGTCCGGGCCCGAGGCCGTGACGAGAATGTCGTCGCCGTGGCCCGCGCCGAGCGACATCAGGCCCATGAGGCTGCGGCCGTCGACGGGTTCGTGGGCGTCGGTGCCGATCCGCACGTCGGCGTCGATGTCCTTCAGCGCCCGCACGACGAGGCCCGCGGGGCGCGCGTGCAGCCCGACGTCGTTCGTGAGGGTGAAGCGGATCCCCTCCCGCGCGGCGGGTGCGGGGCCGGCGGATCCGAGCTGATCCTCCTTCGCGGCGAGCGCCCCGCGCGCCTCGCGATCCGCCTCGTCGAGGTTCGCGCCGCCGGCCGCACTCACGACGACGGCGACGAGCCCCTCCACGAGCGGCGCGGGGCTCAGCCGCACCTCGCACCCCGGATCCACGAACTCCAGCGCCATCTCGGCGCTCATGACGGCGGATCCGAGATCCATCAGCACGAGCACGCCGTCGTCGCCCGCGACCTCCGTGATCGCCTCGGCGACGCGCGACGCGTCGGTGCCCGTGATCCCCTCGCCCGCGCCCGCCGCGAGCGCCACGGGCGGCGGATCCTCGGGCACCATCTCGAGCGCCAGATCGAGCGCCGCGCGCGCGAGCGGGGCGCTGTGCGAGACGACGACGATGCCGATCATTGCGCGACGGCCTCCGCGAGCGCCCGGAACAGCAGCGCCGTCGAGGCGGCGCCCGGATCCACGTGGCCGGCGCTGCGCTCGCCGAGGTAGCTCGCGCGCCCCTTGCGGGCCACGAGCGGCTCGGTCGCGTCGCGCCCGGACGCCGCGGCGTCGGCGGATCCTGCCGCCGCCGTAGCGAGGTCGGATCCTGCCGCCGCCTCGAACGCCTCGACGGCGGGGCCCATCGCATCGAGCATCGTCTTGTCGCCGCGCTCGGCCTTGCCGCGGGCGGCGACCCCCTCGAGGCCCGCGCGGAGACCGGTGGCGAGCGCCGCCGGATCCGCCTCCTCCTCGTGCCCGAGCGCCGACGCGAGGCGCAGGAAGAACGTGCCGTAGAGCGGCCCGCTCGCCCCGCCGACGGTCGAGACGAGCGTCATGCCGACCGCCTTGAAGAGGTCGTCGAGGTGGGTGGGCGGATCCGCTGCGAGCTTGTCGGCGGCAGCGCGCACGCCGCGGCTCATGTTGCCGCCGTGGTCGGCGTCGCCGATCGCCGAGTCGAGGTCGGTGAGGTGATCGCGCTGGGCGTCGACGGCGTCGGCGAAGCGGGAGATCCAGGCTGCGGCGCCTGCCGCGGTGAGCGAGGCCATGCGATCACGCTCCCCAGCGCAGGCCGGCGGTGTTCACGGGCGCGTCCCACAGCCGCAGGATCTCGTCGTCGGCGCGCAGCAGCGTGAGCGAGCAGCCGGCCATGTCGAGCGACGTGATGTAGTTGCCGACGAGCGTGCGGGCGACGGTGACGCCGGCGCGCTCGAGCAGCGGGGCGACCTCGCCGTACATGAGCTGCAGCTCGATGAGCGGCGTCGCACCCATGCCGTTCAGCATCGCGATGACGGGAGCGCCCGTCATGTCGAGGTCGTCGAGGATCGGCTCGACGAGCATGCGCGCGACCTCGGGAGCGGGCGCGAGCGGCACGCGGCGGCGGCCGGGCTCGCCGTGGATCCCGATCCCCACTTCCATCTCGTCGTCCGGCAGGTCGAAGGTCGGCTTCCCGACCGACGGCACCGTGCCGCTCGTGAGGGCGATGCCGAGGGATCGCCCGCCCGCCGCGACGCGTCGTGCGAGGGCAGCGACGGCGTCGAGATCGTGCCCCTCCTCGGCCGCGGCGCCCGCGATCTTCTCGAGCAGCACCGTGACGCCGACGCCGCGGCGCCCGGCCGTGAAGGTCGAGTCCTCCACGGCGACGTCGTCCTCCGTCACGACGGTCTCGACGCGCACGGATCCGGCGAGCTCGGCCGCCATCTCGAAATTCATGACGTCGCCTGTGTAGTTCTTCACGATGTGCAGCACGCCCGCGCCTCGGTCGGCGGTGGCGGTCGCCTCGGCGACCTGGTCGGGCGTGGGCGACGTGAACATCTCGCCCGCGCATGCCGCGTCGAGCATGCCCTCGCCGACGAAGCCCGCGTGCAGGGGCTCGTGGCCGGATCCGCCGCCCGAGACGAGCGCCACCCTGCCCTCGGGCTTGGGGTGGGCGCGGTACACGATGCGGTGTTCGTGGTCGACGCGCACCTGCTCGGCGCTCTTCTCGAGCCCGACGAGCGCATCGCGGACGACGTGCTGCGGATCCCCGATGAACTTCTTCATCGTTCCCCGCCTCGGCCGATCGTCTGTGTGACGTTCATGAACGCTCCTTCGCATCCGGCGCCGGGCCCTCCGTCCGGCGGTGACGGTTCGACGCTACCGAAGCCGCCGGATCCGCGCACGGGGCTCGGGCGGGGGTTGGGCTGTTGGCGGGGGCTCCGTCCGAGGACATCAAACTGCAGTTCGGACACCAAGCTTGGTGTCCTTCGTCGGGTTTGGTGTCCTCGCGTCGGGACTGGGCCGGGGCGGCGGCCGGAAGCAACGTCCGGGGACATCAAACTGCATCGCTCGGACACCAAGCTTGGTGTCCTCGGGCGGGGCTGCCGGTAGCGTCGAGGGTGACAGTGAAACGATCGCAAGCGAAGGCTGGGAACCCGTGACGAACGACGAGCGCGACGACGCGCACCCCCAGACCGGCATGATCCCGGTTTCGACGGGGCTCATCCCGATCCCGACGGGGCACATCCCCGTCTCCGATCGCGTGCGCGGAGCCTCGCACGAGACCGCGAGCGTGCATCCCGGCGACAGGCTCTCGGCCCGCCGCCGCTTCGCCTACGTCCTGCTGCTCGGCGCGCTCACGGCGCTCGGCCCCTTCACGGTCGACATGTACCTGCCTGCCTTCCCGCTGCTCGAGGCCGAGTTCGACACGAGCGCCGCCGCCGTCCAGCTCACCCTCACGGGCACCATGGTGGGCTTCGCCGTCGGACAGCTCATCGTCGGGCCGCTCAGCGACACGCTCGGCCGCCGCGTTCCGCTCCTCGTCTCGACCGTGCTGCACCTCGTCGCGAGCGCCGCCGCGATCTTCGCGCCGAATCTCGAGGTGCTCGGCGTCGCCCGCGTCCTCATGGGCATCGGCGCCGCGGGCGGCAGCGTCGTCGCGATGGCGATGGTGCGCGACCTCTTCGGCGGCCGGCGCCTCGTCATCATGCTCTCGCGCCTCGCCCTCGTCACGGGTGTCGCGCCCGTCATCGCGCCGCTCGCGGGATCCGCGATCCTCGAGGTGCTGCCATGGCGCGGCATCTTCGTCGTGCTCGCCTGCTACGCGGCGCTCATCCTCGTGTGCGCCCTCTTCGCGCTGCCAGAGACCCGCCCGAAGTCGGATCGCGTGCGCGCCGCCGACGTGTCGATCCGTCACCGCTATCGCGTGGTGTTCTCGGATCGCGTCTACGTCGGCGTGCTCATCATCGGCGCCATGACGTTCTCGGGCCTGTTCTCGTACCTCTCGTCGTCGTCGTTCCTGTTCCAGACCGGGTTCGGCCTGTCGACCATGGAGTACGGCCTCGTCTTCGCCGCCAACTCGGTCGGCCTCATCATCGGCAACCAGGTCGCCGCCCGGCTCGCGGCGAGGTTCGGCCCGCAGTGGGTCCTCGCCTTCTCGACCACCGCGCTGCTCGTCATGGCGATCGCGATCCCCATCTGCGCCGAGCTCATCGCGGGACCGTGGGGCGTCATCGTCCCGCTGTTCTTCTTCATGATGTCGTGCGGCTTCACGTTCCCCTGCGCGCAGGTGCTCGCCCTCGACCGTCACCCCGACGCCGCGGGCACGGCCGCGAGCGTTCTCGGCGCGGCCAACAACGGCGTCGCGGGCATCATCTCGCCGCTCGTCGGCGTCGTCTCGGCCTGGACGGGCGGCATCACGCCCCTCTCGATGTCGTCGATCATGATGGCCTGCGCCGTCGTCGGCATCGCCGCGCTGTGGCTCGTCGTCCGCCCGCGCACCCTCGGCAAGCTGTCCGACTGACTGCGGATCCGCGCCGCGCGGCGTCGGAAACCAGCCGCCCCGCCCCTCAGCCGCGCGCGGCCCAGCGCGCGAGGCGCGCGATGAGCGCGCGGTGCGAGGGCGACGCGTACGACCGAGCGTCGTGGCCGAGCAGGTCGACGGCGACGCGGGAGGGGCCGTGTGAGCGCGTCCAGACCACGGGGTGGTCGATGCCGTCGTGCTCGTGCGTCGCGACGACGTCGCGCTCGCCGAAGGACTGCATGTACGAGTAGCGCTCGTCGACGGCCTCGAGCGGGTCTTCGCCCGCGAGCGGGTGGTCGGCCCACGCGAAGCGGGCGGGCGAGATGGGCGGGTGCATCGAGATCCCGGGCACCCACATGCCGCCGACCGCGACGGGCCATGACGGGTAGTCGCGCAGCGACGCCAGCGAGGTGTGCATCGCGAGCACGCCGATGCCGCGCTCGAGCGCGGCTCCGAGGCCGGCGACGGCGGCCCCCGGCGCGCCGATCGGCGGCGGATCGTGGCGCCATGGATCCCCCGCGTTGACGGCCAGCAGGTCGGC
>JAJUIM010000001.1 GCA_029267645.1 Microbacterium sp. | reverse complement strand
CGCGGGCGCCGCGGCGCTCGTGCTGCTCGGCGGGGTCCTCTGGCCCGCGGGCGATGGCAGCGAGCCGTCGGAGGCCGCCGCCCCCGAGGCGACGGGTGAGCCGGCCGCCGTGCGCGGCGACGAGGAACACGCCGCGCGCCCCGACGAGGGCGGCGGCGAGACCGAGGCGGCGACGCCTGCGCCGTCCGAAGCGCCCGCGAGCGAGGAGCCCGCGCCGGACGCGGCGCTTTTTGCCGAGGATCCCGTGGCGGCGGCCGCGGCGCTGCTCGCCCGCGGCGACGCGTGCGATGCCGACTGCGCCGAGATCCTTCGGCCCGACGCAGCAGTCGACGGGAGAGAGATCGCGATCGTCGACGACTTCGGCGCCGCCGTGCTGCTCGCCGTCACGGCGCCGGAACACGACCGGCAGATGCTCGTCGTCGAGCGCGTCGACGACACGTGGCGTCTGCGCGATGTGTACGGCGCACCGCGCGCATGAACGGGCGAGGGCCCGCACCGAAACGGTGCGGGCCCTCGCGGCGAAGAGGTGACTTCAGATGCCGAGGTCGGCGGCGAAGTTCGCCTCCTCCAGGCGGTTCTTCACGGCCGTGAGGTAGCGGGCCGCGTCGGCGCCGTCGATCGTGCGGTGGTCGTACGAGAGCGCGAGGTACACGTACGAGCGCACGCCGATCGCGTCGACGCCGTCGACCTTCGTCACGCCGGGGCGCTTGAAGACGATGCCCGTGCCGAGGATCGCCGACTGCGGGAGGAAGACGAGCGGCGTGTCGAAGAGCGCGCCGCGCGAACCCGTGTTCGTGATCGTGAACGTGCCGCCCGCGAGGTCGTCGGGCTTCAGCTTGCTGTTGCGCGTGCGCTCGGCGAGGTCGGCGATGCCGGCCGCGATCTCGGCCAGGTTCTTCGACGACGCGTCGCGCAGCACGGGCGTGTAGAGGCCCTTGTCGGTGTCGACCGCGATCGAGAGGTTCTCGGCGTCGGGGTAGACGATGTTCTCGCCGTCGACGGTCGAGTTGATGACCGGGTACGCCTTGAGCGCCTCGACGGCCGCGAGCGCGAAGAACGGCAGGAAGGAGAGCTTGTTGCCCGTCTTCTCGAGGAACTCGCCCTTCTTCTGGTCGCGGAACGTCGCGAGCTTCGTGACGTCGACCTCGACGACCGTCGTGAGCTGCGCCGTCGTGTTGAGCGACTCGACCGCACGCGAGGCCACGACCTTGCGGAGGCGGCTCATCGGCTGCGTCGTGCCGCGCAGCGGCGACGTCTCGAGCTTCGTGGCGGGCGCCGCGGGTGCCGAGGCGGCCGGAGCCGGCGAGGCGGGAGCGGCAGCCGGAGCGGAGGCGGCCGCGAGGACGTCGTCCTTGCGGATGCGTCCGCCGACGCCCGTGCCCTTGACCGTGCTCAGGTCGACGCCCTTCTGCTGCGCGAGCTTGCGCACGAGCGGCGTGACGTAGAGCTTCGCGTCGTCGCCCTCGGCAGCAGGTGCCGCGGGTGCTGCAGGTGCCGCGGGCGCAGGAGCCGGCGCCTGCGGGGCAGGAGCAGCAGGAGCGGCGGGCGCCTCGGCCTGCGGCGCGGGTGCCGCGGGGGCCTCGGCCTGCGGTGCCGGAGCGGCAGGTGCCGCAGGTGCCTCGGCCTGCGGGGCGGGCGAGCCGGAGCCGACGCGGGCGAGGACGGCGCCGACCTCGACGGTGTCGTCCTCGGCGGCGAGGAGCTCGAGCACGGTGCCGGCGACGGGCGAGGGAACCTCGGTGTCGACCTTGTCGGTGGAGATCTCGAGCAGCGGCTCGTCGACCTCGACGGTGTCGCCGACCTGCTTGAGCCAGCGGGTCACGGTGCCCTCGCTGACGCTCTCGCCGAGCTCGGGGAGGGTCACGTCGGTCGCGTCGCCGCCGGCCTGCGGAGCAGGAGCGGCAGGCGCCTCGGCCTGCGGTGCCGGAGCCTCGGCGGGCGCGGCCGCCTCAGCCTGCGGGGCGGGAGCGGCGGCCGCGGATCCGGAGCCGTCGCCGACCGTCGCGAGCTCGGCGCCGACCTCGGCCGTCTCGTCCTCCTGAACGAGAATCGCCTCGAGCACGCCCGCCACGGGCGACGGGATCTCCGTGTCCACCTTGTCGGTGGACACCTCGAGCAGCGGTTCATCGACCTCGACGGTGTCGCCGACCTGCTTCAGCCAGCGCGTGACCGTTCCCTCAGTGACGCTCTCACCGAGCGCGGGGAGGACAACGGAAGTGCTCATATTCGAGTCTCCTTCAGAAGATGTAGATGCTTGTATCAGCTTAGGGGATCGGCCGTTCGCCGGGTGCCTTCCGGCGGCGGCACGATCAGAGGGTGTGAAGCGGTGAGCCCGCGAGCGCGAGGAACGCCTCGCCGAGCGCCTCGCTCTGCGTCGGGTGCGCGTGCACGAGCGGCGCGATGTCGTCGGCGCGGGCCTCCCACGCGACCGCGAGCTGGCCCTCCGTGATGAGCTCGCCGACGCGGTCGCCGACGAGCGTGACGCCGACCACGGGGCCGTCCTCGAGCGCGACGACCTTGACGAAACCCGCGCGGACGGGGGAGCCGGCCGACACGATCTCGCTCTTGGCGTTCGCGGCGAGCGACACCTCCTGCGTCACGACGCGGTCGGATCCGTAGCGCTCGCGCGCCTGCGGCTCGGTCAGGCCGACCGATGCGACCTCGGGCGTCGAGTAGGTGACGCGGGGGAACAGCGTGTCGTCGAGCGGCGACGGGGCAAGACCGGCGATCGTCTCGGCCACGACGATGCCGTGCCGGAACCCGCGGTGGGCGAGCTGGGGTCCGGCGACGATGTCGCCGACGGCCCACACGCCGGGAGCGGCGGTGCGCAGCGAGGCGTCGGTGCGCACGAAGCCGCGATCGAACTCGACGCCCAACTCTTCGAGACCGAGGCCCGACGCGACTGGGGCGCGCCCGACGGCGACGAGGGCGTAATCGGCCTCGACCTCGGCGGACCCGTCGGCGCCGTCGAAGCGCACGACGACGCGGTCGTCGCCGCTCTCGATCGCCGTGACGCTCGCGCCCAGACGCAGCTCGATGCCGCGGCGCCGGTACGCCTTCTCGAGCGCAGCGCGAGCCGCGGGATCTTCGTTCGCGATGAGGTGCTCCTGCGGCTCGACGATTGTCACCTCGGCGCCGAGCGAACGCCACGCGCTCGCGAACTCGACGCCGATCACGCCGCCGCCCACGACGACGGCGCGCGCCGGCACCTCGTCGAGGGCGAGCGCGGCCTCCGAGTCGAGTACGCGCCCTCCGAACGGCACGCCGGGCAGCGCGCGGGAGACGGCGCCCGTCGCGACGACGAGATCGGATCCGACGTAGCGGTCGCCCGCGACTTCGATCGCCGGATCGTCGCCGACGCGCGTCGCGCGGCCCTCGCCCTCGACGACCGTGATGCCTCGCGCCGCGACGAGCGACGTGAGGCCGCGGTGCTTGCCGCGCACGACGTCGTCGCGCCACGCGCGCGCCGCGGATCCGTCGACGCCCTCGAGCGTCGCTGTGACGCCGGCGGCGCCCGCGTGGCGCACGGCGTCGGCGACCTCGGCCGTGTGCAGGAGCGCCTTCGTCGGCACGCAGCCGCGGTGCAGGCAGGTGCCGCCGAGCTGCGCGCGCTCGACGATCGCGACCGTGCGTCCGAGCTCGGCGGCGCGCAGCGCCGCGGCGTATCCGCCGCTGCCGCCGCCGAGGACGACGAGGTCGAACCGGTGATCCGTCACCTGGGGGTCCTCGAGGCTCACTGGACCTCGCCGCCGGCGGCGACGAAGTCGATGAGGGCGCGGACCGAGGCGCCCGTCGGGCCCTTGTCGGTGAAGCCGAACGGCGACGACGTGCTCATCGAGCTGCCGGCGATGTCGAGGTGCACCCACGGGATGCGCTCGGCCGACGGGTCGTTGTCGCGGCGCCCCACGAAGCGCTGCAGGAACAGGCCCGCGAAGATCGAGCCGGCGGCGCGGTTGCCGACGTTCGCGTTCTGCAGGTCGGCCACGCGCGAGTCGAGGTCGGCGTCCATGTGGTCGACGAGGGGGAGCGGCCAGGCCTTCTCGCCCGTGCGGTCGGCCGCTCGGAGGAACGCGTCGGGCGCGTCGCCGTGCCCCATGACGCCCGTGTGGCGCGTGCCGAGGGCGACGAGGATCGCGCCCGTGAGGGTCGCGACGTCGACGATCACGTCGGGGTTCTCGCGGCTGGCCGCGACGAGGCCGTCGGCCATGACGAGGCGGCCCTCGGCGTCGGTGTTCGTCACCTCGACCGTCGTGCCGTCGGCCATGACGAGCACGTCGCCGGGGCGCGTCGCACGACCCGAGGGCATGTTGTCGGCGATGCACAGCCACGCCGTGACGCGCACGGGGAGCGCGAGCTGGGCGGCGGCGCGCACGACCGCGAGCACCTCGGCGGCGCCCGTCATGTCCTCTTGCATGCCGACCATGGAGGCGGCGGGCTTGAGCGACAGGCCGCCCGTGTCGAAGGTGATGCCCTTGCCGACGAGTGCGACGTGCCGCTCGGCGCCGTCGGGAGCGTAGTCGAGGCGCACGAGGCGCGGCGGACGATCCGAGCCGCGGCCCACGCCGAGGATGCCGCCGAAGCCGCCGTCGGCGAGCGCCTGCTCGTCCCACACGGTCGCCTGGATCGGCAGGCTCTGCACCGACTCGGCAGCGAAGTCGGCGAGCTGCTCGGGGCTCTGGCGGTCGGCGGGCGTCGAGACGAGGTCCTTGACGAGCGCGACGGCCTCGCCGTGTGCGCGCGCCGCCGCGAGCTCGTCGTCCGACGTGCCCTCGGGCGCGTGGATCAGCACGCGGGAGGCGCGGCGGCTCTTCGCGCGCTCCTCATCAGAGGCGCTCTTGTACGAGTCGAACTGGTACCCGCCCAGCACGGCGCCCTCGGCGGCCGCGCGCCAGGCGCCCTCGGGGCCGCCCGCGAGCGCGACCGCGACGGTGTCGAAGCCCGTCAGCTGTCGGACCGCGGATCCGACCTGCTCGCGCACGACGTCGGCGTCGGCGTCGTCGCCGAGGCCGACGACGGCCAGGGGAGCGTCGGTGAACTCGGGAGCGTAGACGCGGGCGAAGGATCCCTTCTTGCCCGTGAACGCGATGGCGTCGAGCGCGGGGCGGAGTGCGGCGAACTGCTCGAGGCCCGAATCGCCGAGCGACGGGACGGCGAGGATGTGCGCGTCCGCCTCCGCGGCGAGAAAACTGACAGGGGTGATCGCGATTTCGGGATGCGGCATGGCTCCCATCCTAGGTTCGCCGCCGTCGCCGCGGGCAGGTCCGCCCGCCGCTCGACCCTCGTAGCATGGAGGGATGCCTCGCACACCGGAGATCTTCGAACGGGTCGCGAACGCGCCCGTCGTCCCGCCGCGCCTGCCGCTCGTGGTCACGCTGACGGGATTCACCGATGCGGGCGGCACGGTCTCGAGCATCGTCGACTATATGCGCGAGGAGCTCGATCCGCAGCCCGTCGCGGTCTTTCGCAACGACGCCCTCCTCGACTACCGGGCGCGTCGTCCGATCGTGACGTTCGACCAGGACCACCTCTCGGACTACCGCGCGCCGCGGCTCGAGCTCTCGCTCGTGCACGACGCGCTCGGGCAGCCCTTCCTGCTGCTCGCCGGCTACGAGCCCGATTTCCAGTGGGATCACTTCGTCGAGATCCTGCTGCTGCTCGCCGACGAGCTCGACATCGCGTCGATGACGTGGCTGCACGCGATCGCGATGCCCGTGCCGCACACGCGCCCGCTCTCGACGACGGTGAGCGGCTCGCGCACCGACCTCATCCAGGCGCACTCGGTGTGGAAGCCGCACACACAGGTGCCCGCGACGATCGGACACCTCATCGAGTTCCGCATGTCCGAGGACGGCTATCCCGTCGTTGGCTTCGTGCTGCTGGTGCCCCATTACCTCGCCGAGACCGACTACCCGGGTGCGACGCTCGCCGCGCTCGACAAGCTCATGACGGCGACTGGCCTCGTGTTCGGGCTCGACGACGTGCGCGAGGACAACCGCGACTACCTCGAGCGCATCGAGGACCAGATCGCGCGAAACGACGAACTCGCCCGCATGATCCAGGGCCTCGAGCAGCGCTTCGACGCGTACATGGAAGGCGAGCGCGGCGCGGCGGCGCGCGAGGCGGCCGGCTCGCGCTTCGACGAGGGCGACCTGCCGAGCGCCGACGAGCTCGCGGCCGAGCTCGAGCGCTTCCTCGCGGATCGCCGAGGCGACGACGACCTGCGATTCTGAGTCGAGCCGCTGCGGGGGAATACACCCGCGTGTCGCACGCGTTATCTCATAAGCGCACCCCGATGGGCAAGGGACGGCGAAGAAGTATGCGAGAATGAATGTCCGAGCCGTTGTCCGGTCGCGCGTCCTTCGGTGCCGCACTTGACAAGGGCCTTAATCGTGTTCGAACACACCCGGGGAGCTGGCGCGCGGCGATCCCGGCGAAAGGTGAGACGTGACTCCTGCCACGAAGACCACGAAGACTGACGAGAGCATCGAGCAAGCGGCAGCCTCAGACGAGGCGAAGGCCGCTGAGAAGAGCACGGCAACGAAGAAGACAGCAGCGAAGAAGGCTCCGGCGAAGAAGACGTCGGCCAAGGCGTCGGCGGCGAAGGAGCCGGCCGCGAAGAAGTCCTCGCGCAAGAAGGACGACGTCGTCGACGAGATCATCGCCGAAGAGCCGGCGGAGGTCGAGGAGGCCGACGAGCAGAAGAAGCCCAAGGCCGAGCAGGCCGAGCCGCTGCCCTCGGGCGCGATCGTGCTGCGTCCCTCCGACGAGGAGGACGTGCCGGTCTACTCGACGCAGATCACGGGCGCGACGGCCGACCCCGTCAAGGACTACCTCAAGCAGATCGGCAAGGTGCCGCTGCTGAACGCGGCGGAGGAGGTCGACCTCGCCATGCGCATCGAGGCCGGCCTGTTCGCCGAGGAGAAGCTGTCGAAGATGTCGGCGGCCGAGAAGGCGTCGCAGCTCGGGCTCGACATGCAGTGGGTCGCCCGCGACGGCAAGCGCGCGAAGAGCCACCTGCTCGGCGCGAACCTGCGCCTCGTCGTGTCGCTCGCGAAGCGCTACACGGGCCGCGGCATGCAGTTCCTCGACCTCATCCAGGAGGGCAACCTCGGCCTCATCCGCGCGGTCGAGAAGTTCGACTACACCAAGGGCTTCAAGTTCTCGACCTACGCGACGTGGTGGATCCGCCAGGCGATCACCCGCGCCATGGCCGACCAGGCGCGCACGATCCGCATCCCCGTGCACATGGTCGAGGTCATCAACAAGCTCGCCCGCGTGCAGCGGCAGATGCTGCAGGACCTCGGCCGCGAGCCCACACCCGAGGAACTCGCCCGCGAGCTCGACATGACGCCCGAGAAGGTCGTCGAGGTGCAGAAGTACGGTCGCGAGCCGATCTCGCTGCACACGCCCCTCGGCGAGGACGGCGACAGCGAGTTCGGCGACCTCATCGAGGACACCGAGGCGGTCGTCCCGGCTGACGCCGTGGGCTTCACGATGCTGCAGCGCCAGCTCGAGGGCCTGCTCGACTCGCTCTCCGAGCGCGAGGCGGGCGTGATCCGCATGCGCTTCGGCCTCGGCGACGGACAGCCGAAGACGCTCGACCAGATCGGCGATACTTTCGGCGTGACGCGCGAGCGGATCCGCCAGATCGAGTCGAAGACGATGGCCAAGCTGCGGCACCCCAGCCGTTCGCAGTCGCTTCGGGACTACCTCGAGTGAGCGCGGCGGCGAACGAGGGCAAGGCCCTCGAGGTTCACGTCGACGGCACCGACTTCCTGCGCATTCCCGTGCGCACGCGAGTCATCATGCCGGGCGACACGATCGACGAGGTCATCCGCACGTACGCGGTCGACCAGGTGCAGTCGGGCGACATCCTGTTCGTGACGGAGAAGATCGTCGCGATCATGCAGGGCCGCTCGTACATGATGAGCGAGATCAAGCCCCGGCGCCTCGCGACGTTCCTCTCGAGGTACGTCACGAAGACGTCGTACGGCATCGGCCTCGGCATCCCCGAGACGATGGAGTTCGCGCTTCGCGAGGTCGGCACGCTGCGGATCCTCTTCGCGGCGGCCGTGTCGGCCGTCACGAAGGTCTTCGGCCGCAGCGGCGACTTCTACCGGATCGCGGGCGACAAGGCGCGCGCGATCGACGGTCCGACGCCCAACACGATCCCGCCGTACAACGACGCGGTCGTGCTCGGGCCCGAGCGTCCCCGCGAGGTCGCCGCCGACATCAAGAAGATCGTGGGCTGCGACGTCGCCGTCGTCGACATCAACGACATCGGCGGCAACATCCTCGGCTCAACGCTCGACAAGGCGACCGAGCGCCTGCTGGTGCAGATCCTCAGCGACAACCCGCTGGGTCAGGGGCACCAGTCGACGCCCATGGGAATCATCCGCAGGGCCTGATTCCGACCAGAGACGCGAAAGAGGCGCCCACCGTCACGGTGGGCGCCTCTTTCGCGTCTGCGCTTCAGAAGCCGATCGCGGCGCGGTAGCGCGGCTTGTGTCCCGTGCGGATGCCCGAGACGCTGGGCTTGTTCTCGTAGACGCCCGCGCCCCAGTTGCCCTCGACGAGCACGGGGCCCTTCTCGGTGACGACGACGTCCCAGCCCGCGTACTGCACCTCGGGGACGACGCGCGCCGCGCGGTCGATGAGCGCGATCGCGTCGTCGAACAGCGGCAGCTGGAAGTCGGCGATGCGGAAGCCGCTGTCCGGGTGGGTCTCGTGCACGTGCGCGTGCGAGTCGTAGCCGGCGCTCATGGCGTGGCCCGAGTCGGGGTCGAGCATCGTGTAGAAGCCGCCGTACGACATCTGGTCGCTCACCTCGCCGCGCCCGAACTTCTGCGCGACCGCGAGCGTGTGTACGTCGGATCCGTCGAAGAACGCCGTGATGCGCGTCGTGTTCACGGTGCCGGGGCAGACGGCCGAGAGGTCGGGGTGCTGCGTGATGACCTCCTCGAGGAGGATCTCGCCCTTCGACAGCAGGTCGCGATGGAACGCCGCCCAGTCGGCGACGTCGGCCGCCTGGTAGCGGCGCACGCCGAGGCCCATGTGGCTCACGGGGATCTTCGCGATGACGGTGCCCTGCGCCTCAACGAACGAGCGCACCTCGTCGGCGTTCGACTCGGTCACGACGAGCCACTCGCGGCCGAGGAACTCGGAGAAGCGGCGGTTGAAGGCGATCTTGTCCTCGAAGATCTTGCGGCCCTCGGGCTGCGAGAATCGCTGCGCGAGCTGGGCGGAGACGGGGTGCGTCATGAACGTCGCGCGCTCGTCGGCGTTGAGGATCGCGAAGTCGTAGTCGACGTAGTCCTGGAAGGCGACGTCGCGGCGCGCGGCCTGCCACAGCATGTCGACGACGACGGCTGGCACGGGCTTGCCGTGCTCTTCGTGCACCTCCTTGGCCCGCTCGATCACCGCCCCGACGTCGATGCGGCGCGCACGCTGCGTGAGATAGCGGAGCTTCGGTCCGAGGGCGAGGCCGTTCGCGGGCATGGATCCTCCGAGTCGGCGGAAAACGGGCGGGCCGCGCGGCGTGCTGAGCGTTCGCCATGCGGCCGCGTCATAGTCTAGGTCGGGTGATCGCGTCGATTCTGGGCAAGAGCGGACCGCGCGCACGCGTGTCGCGGTCGGCGTTGGAGCGGAACATCGCGGCGGCGCACGCTGCGGCACCGGGATCCGCGATCGATCTGCGCCGAGACGCGTGCGGCCACGGCGCCGAACTCGTTGCGGACATCGCCCGCGCGGCGGGCGTCTCGGAGGCGCTCGTCGACGACGGTGGCGACCGCTTCGGGCTCGAGCTCGCGCGCGCGGAGGCGCTTCCGCTCGAGGCCGTGTACGGCCTCGGAGGCCGAGGTGTGCCCGCTCTGAGCTTCGTGGGTCCCGTCCTGCAGACGAAGCCCCTGCGCGCCGGCGACGGGGTGTCGTACGGCTACATCCACCGCGCGCCGCAGGACACGCGCGCCGCGCTCGTCTCGGGCGGCTACGCGCAGGGCGTCGTGCGCGCGATCGGCTCGCACGCGAGCGTCCGTATCGGCGGGCGCGCCTGCCCCATCATCGGCCGCGTCGCGATGGACGTCTGCGTCGTCGACATCGGAGACGCAGACATCGCGGTCGGCGACGAGGCCGTCTTCTTCGGCGGGGAGGATCCGTCGCAGCTCGCGACCTGGGCCGGCGCGACCGGCTGGACCGAGCTCGAGCTCGTGGGCGTCGTCGGCCTCTCGGCGCCGCGGGAGGTGGCGGCATGAACCGCGTCGAGCTGCGCGTCGATCTCGCGCGAGTCACGAGCAACGTCGAAGCCGTCCTCGCGCGCATGGCGCCCGCTGACGTGCTCGTCGTCATCAAGGACGACGCGTACGCGCAGGGGGTCGAGCCCGTCGTCGACGCGGCGCTTCGCGCGGGAGCCCGGTGGTTCGGGGGCATCGATCTGCCGAGCGCCGTCCGCGCGAAGCGCCGTGCGGGCGAACGCGCGCGCGTGCTCTGCTGGATGACGGTGGGCGGCGACGAGGCCGAGGCGGGGCTGCGCGAGGGGCTCGAGCTCGGCGTCGGCGACGCCGACTACCTCGAGCGCGTGGCGGAGGCCGCGGCGCGCGTCGGCGCCCCGGCGCGGATCCACCTCAAGCCCGACACGGGACTGCACCGCAACGGCGTGCGTCCCGAACAGTGGCCGGACTTCTGCGCGCGGGCAGCCGCGCTCGAGCGCCAGGGCGCCGTCGAGGTCGTGGGGCTGTGGAGCCACATCGCCGAGGCGAGCGACGAGGACGACGACGCGGCGCGCGCCGCGTTCGACCGCGCGGAGCGGATCGCCCGCGAGCACGGCCTCGATCCTCGCGTGCGTCACCTCGCCGCGAGCGCGGCGGCGTGGCACCGCCCGGAGTTCCGCTACGACATGGTCCGCATCGGTGCCTTCTGCTACGGCATCCGCTCGGCCGAGGGGCCGGGGATCCCCGGCATCGCGCCGTCCGCGACGCTCGCGGCGCGCGTCGTGCGCGTCGACGGATCAGGCGTGCTGATCGGCGTCGGCTCGCTCGACGGACTGCCGTCGGCGGCCGGCGGGCGGATCCGCGTCGCGACGCCTGCGGGCCCGCGCCTCCTCGAGCGCGTGGATCCGTTCGACTCGGTCGTCGCCGCGTGGCCTGGCGCCGCCATCGGCGACGAGGTCATCGTCTTCGGCCCGGGCGACCGCGGAGAGCCCACGCCGACCGACGTCGGCGAGGCCATCGGCACCGTGGGGGAGGAGCCGCTGCTGCGGCTCACGCCGCTCGTGCCGCGGGTGCACTCCTCCTGACGACATGACGAAAGCGGCGCCCGCCTGAAGGAGGACGCCGCTTTCGGGCTCGTTGAGGAGGTCAGTCCTCGAGCTTGTCGGTCTCGTCGTGCCAGCTCGTGGCGACGGCGCGGAGCTTCTCCTCGAACTTGCGGCCGTGGTGGGCGCAGTAGAGGAGCTCGCTTCCGCCGACCTCAGCGGCGATGTACGCCTGCGCGCCGCAGGCATCGCACCGGTCGAGCGCCGTGAGTCGGTGGGAGACAGGGGCGTCGGCTGTTGTCGTTGCAGTCATCGGGCTGCCTCCTTCTTCTTCGGTCGTCCTAGATGACGGGGCATGTTCCATACAACCACGCCGGGGCGCAGAGGATTCCTTTGGGCCGGCATGTTTCGCGCTGGGCGTACGCGCGGGACCCGCGGGAGCGGGCGCACAGGCGTGCGCGGGTGTGTCCCGCGGCCGGGACACGGGATTCGAAGATAAGCTCGAAGATCGTGACAGCCGAGTACTCCGCCCATCATCTGCAGGTCCTCGAAGGCCTGGAGGCCGTGCGCAAGCGGCCCGGCATGTACATCGGCTCGAACGGATCTCCGGGCCTCATGCACTGCCTGTGGGAGATCATCGACAACTCGGTCGACGAGGCGGTGGCCGGCAACGGCGATCGCATCGACGTCGTGCTGCGCGCCGACGGGAGCGTCGAGGTGCAGGACCGGGGTCGCGGCGTCCCCGTCGACGTCGAGCCGCGCACCGGCCTCACGGGCGTCGAGGTCGTCTACACGAAGCTCCACGCGGGCGGCAAGTTCGGCGGCGGCTCGTACGCCGCCTCCGGCGGCCTGCACGGCGTCGGCGCCTCGGTCGTCAACGCCCTGAGCGAGCGCCTCGACGTCGAGGTCGACCGCGACGGCAAGACGTACGCCATGAGCTTCCACCGCGGCGAGCCCGGCGTGTTCGCAGACGACGGCGAGGAGCGGCCCGACGCGCCGTTCACGCCGTTCGAGAAGAACAGCGAGCTGCGGATCACGGGCAAGGTCGCGAAGGGCACGACCGGTACGCGCGTGCGCTACTGGGCCGACCGCCAGATCTTCACGAAGGACGCGGCGTTCCAGTACGACGAGCTCGTCACGCGCGCGCGCCAGACGGCCTTCCTCGTGCCCGGGCTCGAGATCGTGATCCGCGACGAGCGCGGCGCCGACGATCCCGAGGTCGGCGTCAAGGAGACGTCGTACCGGTTCGACGGCGGGCTCGCCGAGTTCGTCGACTTCCTCTCGACCGACGCGCCCGTGACCGACACGTGGCGCCTCGAGGGCACCGGCAACTTCACCGAGACCGTGCCGACGCTGCAGCCCGACGGTTCGATGCGCTCGACCGAGGTCGAGCGCGAGTGCCGCGTCGACATCGCCCTGCGCTGGGGCACGGGATACGACACGATCACGCGCTCGTTCGTCAACATCATCGCGACGCCCAAGGGCGGCACGCACCAGCAGGGCTTCGAGCAGGAGCTCACGAAGCAGCTGCGCGCCGAGGTCGAGAAGAATGCCCGCCGCCTCAAGGTCGGCAGCGACAAGCTCGAGAAGGACGACGTGCTCGCCGGGCTCACGGCGGTGCTCAACGTGAGCCTGCCCGAGCCGCAGTTCGAGGGTCAGACGAAGGAGGTGCTCGGCACCCCCGCCGTGCGCTCGATCGTCGCGAAGGTGGTGCGCGAGGGCATGAAGGCCCGCTTCGCGTCGACGAAGCGCGACGACAAGAACCAGGTCTCGATGCTGCTCGAGAAGGTCGTGAGCGAGATGAAGGCGCGCGTCTCGGCGCGCGCCCACAAGGAGACCCAGCGCCGCAAGAACGCGCTCGAGTCGTCGTCGCTGCCCGCGAAGCTCATCGACTGTCGCGAGAACGACGTGAACAACTCCGAGCTGTTCATCGTGGAGGGCGACTCGGCGCTCGGCACGGCGCGGCAGGCGCGCGACAGCGAGTACCAGGCGCTGTTCCCGATCCGCGGCAAGATCCTCAACACCCAGAAGGCCTCGATCGGCGACATGCTCTCGAACGCCGAGTGCGCCGCGCTCATCCAGGTCGTCGGCGCGGGATCCGGTCGCTCGTTCGACATCGACGCGGCGCGATACGGCAAGGTCATCATGATGAGCGACGCCGACGTCGACGGCGCGCACATCCGCACCCTGCTGCTCACGCTCTTCTACCGGTACATGCGCCCGCTCATCGAGCACGGCCGCGTGTACGCTGCCGTGCCGCCCCTGCACCGCGTGATCGTCATCAACCCGGGCTCGAAGCCCAACGAGACGATCTACACGTACAGCGACCGCGAGCTGAACGCACTGCTCGCGAAGCTGCGCAAGCAGGGCAAGAAGTGGCACGAGCCGATCCAGCGCTACAAGGGCCTCGGCGAGATGGACGCGGATCAGCTCGCCGAGACGACGATGTCGCGCGATGGGCGCCTGCTGCGCCGCGTGCGCATGGAGGACGCCGAGGCCGCCGGCCACGTCTTCGAGATGCTCATGGGCAACGAGGTCGCGCCGCGCCGCGAGTTCATCGTGCAGGGCGCGGCGCGCCTCGACAAGGACGCGATCGACGCGTAGCGGGTTTTCGCTACAGCTTGATCTCGCTCGTGATCGCGGGCGGCTCCTGCGCGCCCTCGGCGCTGCGCCGCGCGTCGGCCCGTGCGCCTGCGGTTGTGCCGATGCTCGCGGCGACCACGAGCGCGATTGCGGCGCCGCGGAGCGGGCTGACCTCCTGCGCGAGCAGCACGAAGCCGAAGAGCGCGGCGAACACCGGCTCGAGGCTCAGGAGGATCCCGAACACGCGCTGCGGCAGTCGTCGCAGCGCGAGCAGCTCGAGCGAGTAGGGCACGACCGACGCGAACAGCACCGTGCCGAGCACGAGCGGCAGGAGCGACGGCTCCGTCGCGAGATGCCCCACGGCGGGCACGCCGAACGGCAGGAGGGCGACCGACGAGATCGCGAGCCCGACGGCGAGGGCGCCGAGGCCGGGCACCTTCTGGCTGACGTGGGCGCCAGCGCGGATGTAGCCGGCCCACAGGGCCGCGGCGACAAGCACGAGTGCCACGCCCACGGGGTCGAGCGGGTCGGATCCCGTGAGCCCGTCGACGGCGAGGAGGGCCATGCCCGCGAGCGCCGCGCCCACCCACGCGAAGTGGGATGCGCGCCGCGAGAGCGCGGCCGAGAGCGCGAGCGGACCGAGGAATTCGATCGCGACGGCCACGCCGAGCGGCAGCCGCTCGATCGACGCGTAGAAGAACGCGTTCATGCCGCCGAGCGCGAGGCCGTAGACGGCGACGGCGCGCCACTGCGAGCGATCCCACGTGCGCACGGCCGGCCGCGCGATCGCGAGCAGCACGAGGGCCGCGACCGTGAGGCGCACCGAGGTCACGCCCCACGGGCCGAGCTCGGGAAACAGCTGCACCGCGAGTGCGGCGCCGAGCTGCAGCGAGACGCAGGAGCCGATGATCATGGCGACGGGGGAGACGATCGAGGGCGATTCGACGCGTGTGGACATCACCCATCCATTCTCGTTCGGCGCGTACCATCAATCCAGCGACTCTTTCTTACGCAGAACGTGAAGGAAAACTGATGCTTCACCTCGGGCGCCTGCGCATGCTGAGCGAGCTCGGCAGGCGCGGCACGATCGCGCAGACGGCGGCCGCGCTCGGCTACACGCCGTCGGCCGTGTCGCAGCAGCTCGCGCTGCTCGAACGAGAGACGGCGACGGCCCTGCTCGAGCGCGTCGGGCGCGGCGTGCGGCTGACGCCCGCGGCCGAGGACCTCGTGCGGCACGCCGAGGCCGCCATGGCCGAGCTCGAGCGCGCGGAAGCGGACCTCGCCGCGGCCCAGCCCGAACTGCGCGGCACGCTGCGCGTCGCGTCGTTCCAGAGCGTCGTGCTGGCGCTCGCGCCCGCCGCGCTCGACATCCTGCGCGGCCGGCACCCGCACCTCGACGTCGAGGTCATGCAGCGCGAGCACGAGGAAGCGTATCGCGGGCTGCTCGCGCACGAGTTCGACCTCATCCTCGGGGAGGAGTACCCCGACGTGCCGGCGAGGCGGCGCGACGGCATCGACCGCGCCGACCTGCTTTCGGATCCGCTGTGCCTCGTGCTGCCGAGCGAGGGCCCGCTCTCGCGCCGGCCGGAACGGCTCGCCGACCTCTCGGATGCGCCGTGGGCGCTCGACCCCGAGCCGATGTCGACGGGGCGCTGGGCCCGCGCGGTGTGCCGCGAGGCGGGCTTCGAGCCGCGCGTGCGATTCGAGAGTCCGGATCCGCTGCTGCACGCGCACCTCGTGCGCACGGGGCACGCCGTGGCGTTCATCCCCGCGCTGCTCGCGGATCCGCACCTCGCGGGCCTCACGCTCGCCGAGCTGCCGGACGACCCGCACCGCGTGCTCTACACGGCCGTGCGGTCGGGCCGCGCCGCGCACCCCGCGGTCGGGGCCTTTCGCGCCGCGCTCTCCGAGGCGCTCGAGGCGCGCCGGCCGACGCCGCCCGAGTGGGGCGCCGTACTGGCCGGCTGAGGCGTCGTCAGAGCGCGCGGCCGATCGTGGCAACGGGCGCCTCGAGCGGCTGCCCCGATCCGTCGCGCTTCGACAGCGTGAGCGGGATCTTGCGGACGGCGCCCTTCGCGTCGAGCGCGTACGCGGGATCCGGGCCGGCCCACGCGAGCTGCAGGCGATCCTCGCCCTTCAGGAACGCGTGCGCGCGCACGCCGCCCGTCGCGCGCCCCTTCGACGGGAATTCGCCGAAGTCGCTGATCTTCGCGCGCCCCGCGTCGGTGCCGTCGAGCGTGCTCGCCGAGCCCGAGATCGTCACGACGACGTTGCCGTCGCCCGAGAGCGCGCCGAAGAAGATCGACTGCGAGCCGTCACCCAGCTTGACGCCCGCCATGCCGCCGGCGGAGGCGCCCTGGGGCCTGACGGAGGAAGCCGGGAACCGCAGCAGGCGCGCGTCGCTCGTGACGAAGACGAGGTCGGCGTCGTCTGCCGCCGTCGCGGCGCCGACGACGCGGTCGCCGGGCTTCAGCGAGATGATCTCGAGCTCGGGCTTCGCGGCGAGGGCCTGTGGCACGATGCGCTTGACGACGCCCTGCGCCGTGCCGATCGCGACGGGCACATCGGAGCCGAGCTCGACGAGGGCGAGGATCTGCTCACTGCGGTCGGTGAGCCCGATGTAGTCGGCGAGGCGCTGGCCGGCGCTGAGCGAGATCGAGCTCGGCGGAACGGACGGCAGATCGACCGGGTGGAAGCGCAGGAGGCGGCCCGCCGAGGTGAGCGCGCCGAGCTCGCCCCGAACGGTCGTGCGCGCCGTCGAGAGGATCGCGTCGTGCTTGCTGCGCCGCGCGGGTGCCGTGATCTCCTCGCCCGCGGGGGCGTCGATGCGCACTGCGCGGCCCGTCGTCGAGAGGGCCACGACCGTGGGCGCGTCGGCGATCTGCAGGTCGGCGTCGTCGCTCGCGCGCGAGGAGCGCTTGGGCTGCGGCTTGGCGTTCATGAGCACGGTGCGGCGGGGCGTGCCGAGCTCGTCGGCGACCGCCTCGAGCTCGGTCGCGACCTGGCGGCGGATGAGCACGTCGGATCCGAGCAGCTCCTCGAGGCGCGCGATCTCGGCGAGCAGGTCGTCGCGCTCGGACTCGAGCTCGATGCGCGAGAACTTCGTGAGCCGGCGCAGGCGCAGCTCGAGGATGTACTCGGCTTGCACCTCGTCGAGGTCGAACACCTGGCACAGTCGCGTGCGCGCCTCGTCGCTCGTCTCGGACGAGCGGATGACCTGGATGACCTCGTCGATGTCGAGGATCGCGATGAGCAGACCCTCGACGAGGTGCAGGCGCTCCTGCCGGCGAGCGAGCCGGAAGCGGGTGCGCCGCGTGACGACCTCGATGCGGTGGTTCACGTAGACGACGAGCATGTCGCGCAGGCCGAGCGTCGACGGCTGGCCGTCGACAAGCGCGACGTTGTTGAAGCCGAACGAGTCCTCGAGCGGCGTGAGGCGATACAGGCGCTCGAGCACGGCGTGCGCGTCGAAGCCGGTCTTGACGCCGATGACGAGCCGCAGGCCGTGGTGTCGGTCGGAGAGGTCGTTGACGTCGCTGATGCCCTGCAGCTTCTTCGACTGCACGGCGTCCTTGAGCTTCTCGATGACGCGCTCGGGGCCGACCATGTAGGGCAGCTCGGTCACGACGATGCCCGTGCGGCGCGGGCCGATCTGCTCGACCTGGGCCTTCGCGCGCACCTTCACGGATCCGCGCCCCGACTCGTACGCGTCGCGCACGCCGTCGAGGCCCATGATGATGCCGCCCGACGGGAAGTCGGGGCCCGGCACGAACCGCATGAGCTCCTCGGTCGTCGCGTCGGGGTGGTCGAGCAGGTGCGTCGCGGCGTTCACGACCTCGATGAGGTTGTGGGGCGCCATGTTCGTCGCCATGCCGACCGCGATGCCCGTGGCGCCGTTGACGAGCAGGTTCGGGTAGGCGGCGGGGAGCACGTCGGGCTGCTGGTACTGCCCGTCGTAGTTCGGCACGAAGTCGACGACGTCCTCGCCGAGGTCCTCGGTCATGCGCATCGCGGCGCGGTCGAGCCGCGCCTCGGTGTAGCGGGCGGCCGCGGGACCGTCGTCGAGCGATCCGAAGTTGCCGTGCCCGTCGACGAGCGGCACGCGCATCGCGAAGTCCTGTGCGAGGCGCACGAGCGCGTCGTAGATCGCGCTGTCCCCGTGCGGATGGAGCTTGCCCATGACGTCGCCGACGACGCGCGCGCTCTTCACGTGGCCGCGGTCGGGCCGCAGGCCCATCTCGGACATCTGGTAGAGGATGCGGCGCTGCACGGGCTTGAGGCCGTCGCGGGCGTCGGGTAGCGCGCGCGAGTAGATCACCGAGTAGGCGTACTCGAGGTACGAGCCCTGCATCTCGCTCTCGAGCGCGATGTCCTCGATGCGCTCGGCGGACGGGGTGGCGGGTTCCTGCTTGCGCGCCATCAGACCCTCTCTCGTGACGGGTGGTGCATCGGGCGGCTCTCCGCGCGGCGACGGCGGCGCGTCGCGTTCGGCAGCGGGTGCTGTGGAAGACTGGCCCGGATGCAGAAGATCCTACCGTCGGCCCCTCCGGAGGCCCGGAATCTCGCCGGAGTGGCGCCCGAGATGCTGCGTTCGCTGGCGGGTGCGGGGGAGTGGCTGCCGCCCGCCCGCTCGGCCGTCGCGTTCGTGATCGACGGGCTCGGCGCGATCCAGCTGCGCGCGCACGCGGCGCACGCGCGTCGGCTCACTCGGGCCATGACGAAGAAGCAGGTCGCGCAGACGGTCTTCCCGTCGACGACGGCGGCGGCGCTCGGATCCTTCCTCACGGGTGCGCGCCCGGGCGCCCACGGCCTCGTGGGCTACCGCGTGCTGGATCCCTCCCGCGACGTCCTCGCGAACCAGCTGAACGGCTACGAGCGCGATGGGCTCGACGCCACGACGTGGCAGCGGGCGGAGACGGTCTTCGAGCGCGCGGCCCGCGAGGGGATCCGCGGCTACGCCGTCGGCGCGGCGGAGTACGCCGCGACGGGGCTCACGCAGGCGCTCATGCGCGGCAGCGAGTACGTGCCCGAGGGCGACCTCGGCCAGCGCGTGCGGCTCGCCCTGGCCATCGCCGAGCGCGAGCCCGGGTCGTTCGTCTACTGCTACATCTCAGACCTCGACCGCGCGGGTCATCGGCACGGCGTGGACTCGGACGAGTGGCGCGCCGCGCTCGAGACGATCGACCAGGCGCTCGAGCCCGCCGTGCAGCTGTCGGGCGGCATCGGCGGGATCGTCACGGCCGACCACGGCATGATTGACGCGCCCCGCACGAGGCACGTGCTGCTGACAGACGGCGATCCGCGGCTCGACGGCGTGCGGCACCTCGGCGGAGAGCCGCGCATGCTGCACGTGTATCTCGAGCAGGGCTCAGACGCCGATGCCGCGGCGCGCGTGTGGCGCGAGGCGTCGGGCAAGACGGCCGACGTGTCGACGCGCGCGGAGGCGATCGCCGACGGGCTCTTCGGGCAGGTGTCGCCCGACATCGCGGGGCGCATCGGCGACGTGCTCGTCGCGGCGCGCGGCCTGTGGGCCTTCTACGACGACCGGCTCGAGGAAAAGAGCCCGCAGCGCATGATCGGGCAGCACGGATCGCTGACGCCCGAGGAGACGACGGTGCCGCTCATCCGGCTGGGCGCGTACGCGTCGTCCTAGTCGTCGCCACGCGCGCCGAAGACGATCTCGTCCCACGACGGCATCGAGGGGCGTCCCCGGCGACGGGTCTGCTCGGCCTTGCCGCTCGCCTCGTCGCTCTCGGGCGCGGGCTCCTGCTCTGCGGGCGTCTCGTCGGCCTGCTCGGGCTGGCCGATGAGGGCGACGGGGCGCGTCGGCCGCGCCTCGTCCTGCTCGTCGTCGTCCTCGTGCGCCGCGGGCGGCGCCTCGCGCTGACCGCGCTTGCGGCGCAGCGCCTCGAGGAGGTCGGCCGTATCGGCGGGGTGCTCCGCGCGCGCCGGCGGCGCCGCGGGCTCGTCCTCCTGCTGGAAGACGTGCTCGTCGAAGGTCGACGCGTCCTTCTGCTCGTCGACGGCGTCGAGCGCGCGCAGGCGCGGGATGAGACCGTCGGCGGGGATCCGCCCCTGGCGCGAGAGCTGCACGGCGTCGTCGTTCGAGGGAGCGAGCGCGCTGCGGCGCGGGTCGAAGCTCCACCGCGCGTCGCGTTCGATGCCGCCCGCCTCGAAGGTGAGCTTGACGACCCAGCCGTCATCGGTCTTCCAGCTCGACCAGCGCTCCTGGCTCGCCGAGATGTCGGCGAGCTTCTCGCGGATGGCGGTGCCGAACGTGGGGTTCTCGTCCTGGTCGACGTGCACGCCCGTGAGGACGGGCATGGCGAGGGCGCGGTCGACGATGTGCTCGCGCTCGGCGAGCACGGGCCCCTCGAAGAGGCGCACGCGATCGAGGTCGCAGCCGAGGAGCTCGGCGACCTCCTCCGCGGACAGCCCTGCGCGGATATGCGCCTGGATCTCGCGGGGGCTCGGTCCCGTGCCGCGCGGCTTCGGCTCGGCGTCGGCGCGCGACCTGCGCACCTCGGCGCGCAGCATGTCGTCGATGTCGAGGGCGAAGCGCTGTCCGTGCTCGGTGGCGAGGACGAGCCTCTGCCCCTCCGTGCCCACGATGGTCAGCTGTTCCATCCTGCTCCTCTCCGCCTGGCGCGCCGCGGGGACGCGGTCCGCCACACATGGTGTCACGAGCGGGCTCGGAAAGCGGGAATAACGCGCGCGCGCCGCCTGTTTCATCACCAGCGGCAACGAGGAGGCGGACCTGTGGCATTCCGCATTTGCGAATTCAGGTTCTGTCATGCAAACTAACGCCGCCCCGCGCACGGTGCGTGATGCGCTTCGGCTGTCGACGATGCGCACGCGCGCCCCGCTCACGGCACCGAGGATCCCTTCGGGAGCTGCGCGGTGCCCCCGAGAAACCACCCGATCCCGAAAGAAGTGACGTCCGGCGATGGCAACTGACTACGACGCTCCGCGGAACAAGAGCGAAGACGAAGGCAATGAGTCGATCGAGGCTCTGAAGGCCGCGCGGTCGAACCAGAACACGGCGGTCGAGACCGAGGACGCCGACAACCCGAGCTTCGTGCTGGGCGGAAACGACCTCTCCAACGTCGAGCTTGACGTCGTCGTCCTGCCCCCGCAGCAGGACGAGTTCACCTGCATGGAGTGCTTCCTCGTGAAGCACCGCTCGCAGATCGACCACATGGGCGACAACGGCGCGATCTGCAAGGACTGCGCCTGATCTAGCGCCCCTGCGCGCGCCGGATCGCAGCAGCGAGCCGGTCGGGCGTGCGGGACGAGATCGTCCACGACGTGATGGGATCGTCGGGATCCGTGTTCTCCACGAGCACGATCCCGTCGATCCCTCCGCGTATCAGGTACCAGCCGCGCGCGTCGAGCCGCTGCCCGCGCGCGGCGCGAGCCTCGTCGCCCGTCAGCGCGAGCGGCTCGCCGAGCAGCGCGACGTCGATGTGCGCACGACCGGCGCGCAGCTCGCCGGCGGCGACGACCACCCGCGGCGCGGACAGCACGAGGGCCGCGATGAGCGCGACCGCGGCGGCGACGCCGAGGCCGAGCGCGACGAAGGCGTCGTAGCGCACGAACACGAGCGACACCATGGGCGCGACGATCGCGGCGCCCGCGAGGATCTTGAGCGACGGCGACAGGCGCTCGCGATAGGCGGACGCGGCTGCGGGCCGGGCGTCATGGGGAGCTGAAGAGATCTGCATTACCCTCGATGCGTGACTGAAACCGTGGACGTCCCCATTGTCGCACCCGACGCCCCCGCCTACGCGCACCCCGGCGACGCCGGCGCCGACCTCGTCTCGACCGCCGACGTGCGCCTCGAGCCCGGCGAGCGCGCGCTCGTGCCCACGGGGGTGCGCATCGCGCTGCCCGAGGGGTACGCCGGATTCGTCGTCCCGCGCAGCGGCCTCGCGGCGCGCCACGGCATCACGATCGTCAACGCACCCGGCACGATCGACGCGGGCTACCGTGGAGAGATCAAGGTGGCGCTGCTCAACACCGACCGCGAGGCCGCGTACGAGATCGCGGCGGGCGACCGCATCGCGCAGCTGATCGTCGCACCCGTCGCGAGGGCGCGCTTCGTGCCCGTGGACGACCTCGACGAGAGCGTGCGCGGCGAGGGCGGCTTCGGGTCCTCCGGCTACGCGGCCGCCGGCAACTGACGACGAGAGAGACGGACGAGATCGATGACTGATTCCCAGGACGACGCCGAGCGCCGCATCCCGACCGACAAGTCGGCGCCCGAGGATCGCGCGGAGCGCGGTCCCTTCGACGCGAGCGAGGCGAATCCCGTTCGCCCCTACATCGACATCGGCGGCATCAAGGTGCTGCCGCGCGAGGGGCTCAACCTGCGTCTCGAGGTCGAGGAGAAGTCGCAGCGCATCGTCGCGGTCGGGCTCGACTACGCGAACTCGACGCTGCAGGTCCAGCCCTTCGCGGCGCCGCGGTCGACCGGCCTGTGGCACGAGACGCGCGAGCAGATCCGCGCGCAGGTGGCCGGTCAGGGCGGGCGCGTCGAGGAGCGCGACGGCCCGCTCGGGCCCGAGCTGCTCGCCGAGGTGCCCGTTGCGGCCGAGGCCGGTGCGGGCAAGCGCATCGCCCGGTTCGTCGGCGTCGACGGCCCGCGCTGGTTTCTGCGCGGCGTGATCGGCGGCGAGGGCGCGAGCTCGCCCGAGGCCGCCGAGAAGGTCGAGGACCTCTTCCGTTCGATCGTCGTCGTGCGCGGCGACGCGCCGATGCCGCCGCGCGACCTCATCCCGCTGTCGATGCCCACGACGCCCGGATCCTGATGGCCGCGTCCGACGACGAGCCGCGCGAGCCGCGGACGCCCCTCACACCGTCCGAGCCCGACGAGGACGCGCCGCGCGCGTCGTCGCTGTTCGGCCAGGCGCTCGGCGAGGCCGCGCGCCGCGCAGGCATGGATCCGTCCGTGGAGGGCTCGTCGACGGGCGCCGTCGTCTGGAAGGCGATCGGTGGCGTGCGCGGCATCGTCGAATCGGTGCTTCCGCTCGTCGTGTTCCTCGTGAGCCTCACGCTGTGGCCGGATCAGCTCGTGATCGCGGTCGTCGCATCGATCGCTGCCGCCGGCATCTTCACGGTCGCCCGGCTGGTGCAGCGGCAGGCGCCCTCTGCGGCGCTCGGCGGCCTCGTCGCGGTCGGCGTTGCGGGCGTGCTCGTGCTCGTGACGGGGCGTGCCGAGGACAACTTCATCCCCGGCTTCCTCACGAATGTCGCGTACGGGTCCGCGTTCCTCATCTCGGCCTTCGCGGGATGGTCGCTCATCGGCCTCGCCGCGGGCTTCCTCATGGACGACGGCATCGCGTGGCGCCAGGACCGCCGCAAGCGCCGCGTCTTCTTCTGGCTCGCGATCATGTGGGGCGCGCTGTTCTTCCTGCGCCTCGGCGTGCAGTTCCCGATGTGGCTCGCCGACGTCGACGTGCAGGTCATCGGCACCGTGAAGCTCGTGATGGGCCTGCCGCTGTTCGCGCCGCTCGTCGCCGTGACCTGGCTCGTCGTCCGCGCGACATACGCGCGCGCGGGCCGCGCGGATCCCGGATCCGACGCGCCCGCCGACGTGCGCTGAGCCGCGCGGCGTCCTGTAGTATTTATCTTGACATCAAGATAAATCGAGACCGTTCGCGCCGCACGCAGATCCCCTCGCCAGAGTTAGGGCGGCCTTGCTAGCCCTGCCTGCGACAGGGGAGGAAGATGGGAGCGCAATTCTGCGGTCGACCAGAAGGAGACGCCCGTGTCCACGGTGAACAGCTTCGGTGCCAAGAGCACCCTGTCGGTCGGGAGCACCGACTATGAGATCTACCGCATCGATGCGGTCGAGGGGTACGACAAGCTGCCCTTCAGCCTGAAGATCCTGCTCGAGAACCTGCTGCGCACCGAGGACGGTGCGAACGTCACGAGCGAGCAGATCCAGGCGCTCGGTTCGTGGGACGCCGCGGCGGAGCCCAGCACCGAGATCCAGTTCACGCCCGCACGCGTCGTGATGCAGGACTTCACGGGCGTGCCCTGCATCGTCGACCTCGCGACGATGCGCGAGGCCGTCACGGCGCTCGGCGGCGACCCGAACAAGATCAACCCGCTCTCGCCGGCAGAGATGGTCATCGACCACTCGGTCATCGCCGACCTCTTCGGGCGCGAGGACGCGCTCGAGCGCAACGTCGAGATCGAGTACGAGCGCAACGGCGAGCGCTACCAGTTCCTGCGCTGGGGCCAGACGGCGTTCGACGACTTCAAGGTCGTCCCGCCTGGAACCGGCATCGTGCACCAGGTGAACATCGAGCACCTCGCGAAGGTCGTCTACGACCGCCCCGTGAACGGCGTGCTGCGCGCGTACCCCGACACCTGCGTCGGCACCGACTCGCACACGACCATGGTCAACGGCCTCGGCGTGCTCGGCTGGGGCGTCGGTGGCATCGAGGCCGAGGCCGCGATGCTCGGCCAGCCCGTTTCGATGCTCATCCCGCGCGTCGTGGGCTTCAAGCTCACGGGCGACATCCCCGCGGGCGTGACCGCGACCGACGTCGTGCTCACGATCACCGACATGCTGCGCCAGCACGGCGTGGTCGGCAAGTTCGTCGAGTTCTACGGCGAGGGCGTCGGCTCGGTGCCGCTCGCAAACCGCGCCACGATCGGCAACATGTCGCCGGAGTTCGGCTCGACCGCCGCGATCTTCCCGGTCGACGACGTCACGCTCGAGTACCTGCGCCTCACAGGCCGCGACGAGCAGACCGTCGCCCTCGTCGAGCAGTACGCCAAGGAGCAGAGCCTCTGGCACGACCCGTCCCGCGAGGCCGTCTACAGCGAGTACCTCGAGCTCGACCTCTCGACGGTCGTCCCGTCGATCGCCGGCCCGAAGCGCCCGCAGGACCGCATCCTCCTGTCGGAGGCGAAGACGCAGTTCGAGAAGGACGTCGAGGCGTACGTGACGCCCGGCGTGTCCGAGTCGATCGTCGACCTCGAGTCGGAGGACTCGTTCCCCGCGTCCGACCCGGGCTCGGTGCCCGGCGAGGAGCACGAGCACACGCGTTCGCACCTCATCTCGAGCGGCGGCCCGGCCAACGCCTCGAGGCCGACGACCGTCACGACGCCCGACGGCGAGAAGTACCTGCTTGACAACGGCGCTGTCACGCTCGCCGCGATCACGTCGTGCACCAACACGTCGAACCCGTCGGTCATGGTGGCCGCGGGCCTCCTCGCCCGCAAGGCGCGCGAGAAGGGCCTCAAGAGCAAGCCGTGGGTCAAGACGACGCTCGGCCCGGGCTCGAAGGTCGTCACCGACTACTACGAGAAGTCGGGCCTCGACCAGGACCTCGAGAGCCTCGGCTTCTACACGGTCGGCTACGGCTGCACCATCTGCATCGGCAACTCGGGCCCCCTCATCGAGGAGGTCTCGGAGGCCGTCAACGAGAACGATCTCGCCGTGACTGCGGTGCTCTCGGGCAACCGCAACTTCGAGGGCCGCATCAACCCCGACGTGAAGATGAACTACCTCGCGTCGCCGCCGCTCGTCGTCGCCTACGCGCTCGCGGGCTCGATGCACTTCGACTTCGACAACGACCCGCTCGGAACCGACGCCGACGGCAACGAGATCTTCCTCAAGGACATCTGGCCCTCGCCCGACGAGGTGCAGCAGATCATCGACGAGTCGATCTCGCGTGAGCAGTTCGTCAAGCAGTACGAGACCGTCTTCGACGGCGACGACCGCTGGCGCAACCTGCCCACGCCGACCGGCTCGGTCTTCGAGTGGGACGACCAGTCGACCTACGTGCGCAAGCCCCCGTACTTTGACGGCATGACGCGCGAGCTGAAGCCCGTCAAGGACATCGTTGGCGCCCGCGTGCTTGCGAAGCTCGGCGACTCGGTCACGACCGACCACATCTCGCCCGCCGGCGCGATCAAGGCCGACACCCCCGCGGGTCGCTACCTGCAGGAGCACGGCGTCGACCGCAAGGACTTCAACTCCTACGGCTCGCGCCGCGGTAACCACGAGGTCATGATCCGCGGCACGTTCGCGAACATCCGCCTGAAGAACCAGCTCCTCGACGGCGTCGAGGGCGGCTACACCCGCGACTTCACGCAGGAGGGCGGCCCCCAGTCGTTCATCTACGACGCGTCGCAGAACTACCAGGCGCAGAACACCCCGCTCGTCGTGCTCGGCGGCAAGGAGTACGGCTCGGGCTCGTCGCGCGACTGGGCGGCCAAGGGCACGCGCCTGCTCGGCGTCGGCGCCGTCATCACCGAGAGCTTCGAGCGCATCCACCGCTCGAACCTCATCGGCATGGGCGTCGTGCCGCTGCAGTTCCCCGAGGGTCAGTCGGCCGACTCGCTCGGCCTCGACGGCACCGAGGTGTTCTCGATCGAGGGCCTTGAGCAGCTGAACGAGGGCGTCACCCCCAAGACGGTGCACGTCACGGCGCAGCCGAGCGAGCACTCGCCGGCCGGCAAGTCGACCGTCGAGTTCGACGCGGTCGTGCGTATCGACACGCCTGCTGAGGCCGACTACTACCGCCACGGCGGCATCCTCCAGTACGTGCTGCGCAGCCTCGTCTGAGCGCACCGAGAACGAAGCGGGCCCCGGGAGCGATCCCGGGGCCCGCTTCGTCGTCTCAGGCGGGGGATACCTCGTCGCCGACGCGGATCGTGCCGCCGCCCGATGCCGGCAGCAGCAGGCGACCGAGCGTCGGCTGGTCCTGGCCCAGGCCGCGCGTGAGCGTTGTGAGCACGGGCGCGTCGCGTTCGCCCGTGTCGGGGTTGGCGTGCGTCGCGAGGCAGCGCACGATGGGGCCCTGCGGTTCGAAGAGGACGTCGCCGATGCGCACGGGCGCCGTCCACGCCAGCTCATCCCATGCCGCGAGGCCCTCGACGACGATGTTCGAGCGGAACCGGCGATCGTCGACCTCGGCGTCGAGCTCGCGCGCGACCTCTCGGGCGCTCGCGGTGCCGTGCAGCGAGACGTAGCCGCGCGGCCGATCCTGGAACCTCGACGTCGCCCCGTCGCCGACGAGCGCGAGCGGCAGGCGCCCCGGACGTCGGAGGCGCGGCGCATCGGGCGTGTCCGCGACGTACCCCTGCACGGCCTCGACGAGTGCGGCGCGGCCGGAGTCGTCGAGCGCGGCGGTCACGAGATCCTCGTCGCCCAGTCGCAGCGTGACGAGGCGGCGAGCGTCGTCGTACGACATCCGCAGGCGCGCGAGCGACGGGAAGTCCTGCAGCGCGAGGCCCTTGCTCTTCGGCCAATAGTCGACGCCGTCGCGTTCCTCGGGGCGCGCGGCGTCGGCGAAGCGGAAGGCGAGCACGCGGTCGCCCGCGATCCTGCCGTCATCCTGCACGACGAGCTCCTCGCGCGGCTCGGGCGTGAACCCCTTGACGGGGTAGCGGAACAGGGCGCGGACGTGAGCCATGGGGCGATCCTCTCATCGTGCG
>JAJUIM010000198.1 GCA_029267645.1 Microbacterium sp. | reverse complement strand
TCCTCGAGCCCGTCGCGCCCGCGTTCGAGCGCGCGCAGCGCCTCTTCCCGCCGCTCCGCGATGAGTGCCCGAAACTCCGACCGCAGTTCCTCGTCCATGCGGCCACACTAGGCTCCCTCGCTGCGTCGCGCGGCCGTAGGATGCGGGCATGTCAGCTCCTCGCGCCGTCGCCCGCATCGCACTCGGATCCGCGCTCGCCTTCGCGGGCATCGCGCATCTCACGACCGCGCGGCGCGAGTTCCGCGCGCAGGTCCCCGATTTCGTGCCGCTCGATCCCGACACGACGGTCGTCGCATCGGGCATCGCTGAGATTACCCTCGGTTCGGCGCTCATCGCCTCGCCGCGACGGTGGCGACGAGCAGTCGGACGCCTTGCCGCTGCCTTCTTCGTGCTGGTCTTCCCAGGCAACCTCTCGCAGTGGATCCATCAGCGCGATGCTTTCGGCCTCGACACGGACGCCAAGCGCTTCGGCCGCCTCTTCTTCCAGCCCGTGCTCATCGCCTGGGCGCTCTTCGCGACGCGAGGCTCGCGACGACGCTGACCCACGCACAAGGCCCGCACCGAGCGAATCGGTGCGGGCCTTGTCTGTCCGAGAGATCAGCGCGCGGCCGTGCCCTCGACGTAGTCGTCGTCGGAGTTCTTCCACGAGAAGAGGGCGCGCAGCTCCTTGCCCGTCGCCTCGATGGGGTGCTGCTCCTCGGCGGCGCGGAGCTTCGTGAACTCGGGCGCTCCCGCGTCCTGGTCGTCGATGAAGCGCTTCGCGAACGCGCCCGACTGGATGTCGGCGAGCACTGCCTTCATGTTGTCCTTGACGTGCTGGTCGATGACGCGCGGGCCCGAGACGTAGTCGCCGAACTCCGCCGTGTCGGAGATCGACCAGCGCTGCTTGGCGATGCCGCCCTCCCACATGAGGTCGACGATGAGCTTCAGCTCGTGCAGCACCTCGAAGTAGGCGATCTGCGGCTGGTAGCCCGCCTCGGTGAGCGTCTCGAAGCCGGCCTGCACGAGGTGGCTCATGCCGCCGCAGAGCACGGCCTGCTCGCCGAACAGGTCGGTCTCGGTCTCCTCCGTGAACGTCGTCTTGATGACGCCGGCACGCGTGCCGCCGATGCCCGCGGCGTACGACAGAGCGAGATCCCATGCCGAGCCCGAGGCGTCCTTCTCGACGCCGATGATGTCGGGGATGCCGCGGCCCGCGACGAACTCGCGGCGCACGGTGTGGCCCGGCGCCTTCGGCGCGATGAGGATCACGTCGACGCCCTCGGGCGCCTCGATGAGGCCGAAGCGGATGTTGAAGCCGTGCGCGAACGCCAGGGCCTTGCCCTCGGCGAGGTTCGGCTGAATGCTCTCGGCGTAGATCGCGCGCTGGTGCTGGTCGGGCGCGAGGATCATGATGACGTCGGCCCACGCGGTCGCGTCGGCGACCGACTTGACCGGGAAGCCGTCGTCGGACGCCTTCTGCGCCGACTTCGATCCCTCACGCAGCGCGACGGCGACCTCGACGCCCGAGTCGCGAAGGTTCTGGGCGTGCGCGTGGCCCTGCGAGCCGTAGCCCACGATCGCCACCTTCTTGGACTGGATGATCGACAGATCGGCGTCTGCGTCGTAGAGGATCTCTGCCACTTTGTGCTCCTTGCTTGGCGGATGGATGGTTCGGGGTGAGGGTCAGCGCAGCGCGCGCTCGGAGATCGACTTGGGGCCGCGGCCGAGCGCGAGCAGGCCAGACTGCGAGATCTCCTTGATGCCGAAGGGCGTGATGGCCTTCTGGAACGCGTCGACCTTGCCCTGGTCGCCCGTGATCTCGATCACGAGCGAGTCGGGGGCGTAGTCGACGACGTTGGCCCGGAAGAGGTTCACGACCTCGAGCACGTTCGCACGCGACGAGTTGTCGGCGCGCACCTTCACGAGCATGTGCTGTCGCTGCACGGACGCCGCGGGATCGAGCTCGACGATCTTGACGACGTTCACGAGCTTGTTCAGCTGCTTGGTCACCTGCTCGAGCGGCTGCGTCGCGACGTCGACGACGACCGTGATGCGGGACAGGCCCGGCACCTCGGTGACGCCCACCGCGAGCGAGTGGATGTTGAACGCACGACGGGCGAACAGCCCGGCGACGCGGGTCAGCAGACCCGGGGTGTCCTCGACCAGGAGACTCAGGACGTGTTTCGACATATCAGGCCTCCTCGTCGAACGCCGGCGCGTGATCGCGCGCGTACTGGATGTAGCTGTTGCTGACGCCCTGCGGCACCATCGGCCACACCATCGCATCGCTCGACACGACGAAGTCGATGACGACGGGGCGGTCGTTCGTCTCGAGCGCGAGGCGGATCGCGTCGTCGATCTCGTCTTCGCGCTCGACGCGGATCGCGAGGCAGCCGTACGAGTCGGCGAGCTTCACGAAGTCGGGGATCCGGCGCGTGTCGTGGCCCGTGTTGAGCTCGGTGTGCGAGTAGCGGCCGTCGTAGAACAGCGTCTGCCACTGGCGCACCATGCCGAGCGACGAGTTGTTGATGATCGCGACCTTGATCGGGATGTTGTTGAGCACGCAGGTCGCGAGCTCCTGATTCGTCATCTGGAAGCAGCCGTCGCCGTCGATCGCCCACACGGGGCGGTCGGGCTGCGACACCTTCGCGCCCATCGCGGCCGGCACCGAGTAGCCCATGGTGCCCGCGCCGCCCGAGTTGAGCCACGAGTTGGGGCGCTCGTACTTGATGAACTGCGCCGACCACATCTGGTGCTGGCCCACGCCCGCGACGTACACGCCCTCGGGACCCGTGAGCTCGCCGATGCGCTGGATCACGTGCTGCGGCGCGAGCAGACCGTCGCTCGACTCGGCGAAGCCGAGCGGGTACTGGTCCTGCAGGCCGCGGAGGTACTGCCACCACTCGGCGAACTCGGGGCGATCGGATCCGACCGCCGAGCGGTAGGCCGTGTCGAGGTCGACGAGCACCTCGCGGACGTCGCCCACGATGGGCACCTCGGCCGCGCGGATCTTGCCGATCTCGGCGGGGTCGATGTCGACGTGCACGACCTTCGCGTGCGGGGCGAAGAGCGCCGCCTTGCCGGTCACGCGGTCGTCGAAGCGCGCACCGAGCGCGACGATGAGGTCGCTCTCCTGCAGCGCCAGCACGGCGGGCACCGCGCCGTGCATGCCGGGCATGCCGAGGTGCTGCGGGTGCGAGTCAGGGAAGGCGCCGCGCGCCATGAGCGTCGTGACGACGGGCACGCCGGTCGTCTCGGCGAACGTGCGCAGCTCCTCCGATGCGCGGCCGCGGATCACGCCGCCGCCGACGTACAGGACGGGCTTCTGCGCCTCCGAGATGAGCGCGGCAGCCGCCTGGATCTGCTTGCCGTGCGCCTTCGTGACGGGGCGGTAGCCGGGCAGGTCGTACTTCGGCGGCCAGATGAACGGCGCCTTGTTCTCCTGCGCGTCCTTCGTGATGTCAACGAGCACGGGGCCGGGGCGACCCGTGCTCGCGATCTCGAAGGCCTGCGCGAGAGCCGCCGGGATGTCTTCCGCGCGCCGCACGAGGAACGAGTGCTTCGTCACGGGCATCGTGATGCCGACGATGTCGGCCTCCTGGAAGGCGTCCGTGCCCATGAGGGTCGAGAACACCTGGCCCGTGATCGCCACGAACGGCACCGAGTCCATGTAGGCGTCGGCGATCGCCGTGACGAGGTTGGTGGCTCCGGGGCCCGACGTCGCGATCGCGACGCCGACGCGGCCGCTCGCTGCCGCGTAGCCCTCCGCGGCGTGGCCCGCGCCCTGCTCGTGCCGGACGAGGATGTGGTTGAGCGTGTTCGCGCCCATGAGCGCGTCGTAGGCGGGAAGGATCGCGCCGCCGGGAAGGCCGAAGACGTCGTCGACGCCGAGCAGCTCGAGCGAGCGGACGACGGCCTGGGCGCCTGAGAGGACGGGCGGGGCGCCGGTGGACGATGCGGGCGGCCGAGGAACGGCCGAGATCGGATCTGCGGGCATAGTGCTTCCCTGGGTGAGTCGAGCGTCTGTCAGCGACTTCGAGTGTCAGCCGACGACAGACTGCTGTGCGGCGGAGCGAATGAGCTTCGCATTCTTGGCGTGAACGCCGCGGGTGTAGCGCGGATGCGGTGTGTCCCTGCCGGATCGGCGGGAGCGGGCGGTTGTGCCGCCGGAGAATC